>PQAL01000028.1 GCA_003105035.1 Anaerolineales bacterium
CAGAAAGAATGTTACACCAACATAATAGAACCAGGATATAAGTATCCTCTCAATTTTGAAAGGAAGTATACAAGCAAGAATCTACCTTTAAAAAGAGGATGTAATTGGAAATTGAATATATCGAACCTTACCGCCCCCGAGGTTTGGTGATTTCAGTAAAAAGTTTTGGAAATCTATGTGACCTGTAATTTCTCCTGAACGCTTCGTACCTTATCTTCCATGGTCTGTTCACGATCCGTGCGTGTTCCCAATCGGATCGTTGAAGAGATGCGAGGTGCCCCCATCTCATGCACCCGTTCATGACAACGCTGTATCGCCTTAAACACATCTTCCCAATCACCCTCGATGTTCGTCCCGTAGGCGTGCAGCTGGGTCTTCAGCCCGGCCTCAGCCAGGATTTTTTCGCATTCAGCGATATATTTCGACACAGATACCCCCACCCCTATGGGGACCAGGCAGAAATCAACAATTACTTTCATATTTAACTCTCTTTTCTTTCTGTTTCAACGGCTTACCAGGTCTCTTGCCGATTGGACGATACGCTCCACGTTTGGCAAGGTCTGGTATTCCAGTGTCCTTGAAAACGGGATGGTACTCGTAGTGCAAACCCGCCCATACCGGATGCTCAAACCCGCCTCACCAATAACGGCGGCCAACTCTCCGGATAGCCCAAATTCCTGGTAATCTTCATCGACGACCAGCATCCGGCCGGTTTCTGACACAAAACCAATCACCAATTTTCTATCCAATGGAGAGATCGAGCGCAGGTCTATCACCTGAGCCGAAATTCCTTCTTGGTCAAGCAGCTTAGCTGCTTCGATGGCCCGGTGGACTGACACACCCACAGATACGATGGTGAGATCTTCTCCGGTGCGCCGTAATGTTCCCTGACCGATGGGAATAGGCTCCCATACTTTTGGTACTGCTCCGCGTACGCCCTCTGATGGGACGTCAAACTTTACATTCTTCCGGCTGCTGCCTCCCATGGAATCCAACCAGGTTTCCGATAGCAGCTTATGCTCCAGGTAGATTACCGGTCCATCATGTGCTAAAGCAGACGCCATCAATCCGCCTGCATCAAATGGCGTGGAAGGCACCAGCACCACCAAACCGGGGATGTGTGCCAGCCAACCCCACAGGCTCTGCTCATGCTGGCCTCCGTCCCCATATCCACCTCCGCAGGCGGCGCGGATAACCAAAGGCACCTTCCACTGGCCATTGGAAAACATCCCTATCTTGGCTGCCTGGTTGAAGATCGCATCCAAGGTCACCCCAATGAAATCAATCAGCATGACTTCCACCACCGGACGAAGACCACCCATGGCAGCTGCGACGGCTGCCCCGACGAAGGCTGATTCACTGATGGGTGTGGGCAAAACACGGTCGCGCCCAAAACGCACCCGCAGGTTTAATCTCAAGCCTTGTACATCCTCCCCCAGGATGATGATACGATCATCTTGGGCCATCGCCTGCATCAAGGCATCTTCGATTGCATCTTCGAAGCTCATAGTCCTCATTGTGCCCAGCCTCCCTTCGGCTCAACCGGGGTGCTTACCGAATCAACAATGGCTTTGATCTCAAAATGTACCTGCTGTTCGATCACTTCTACTCTGGCAGCATCGACTTGTACCAGCTTCTTTCTCAAAGGTGGGATCGGATCCCCTGCACCTGATCGAATTTTCCCAGCATTTTCACGGATTAGGTCGAGCATTTCCCTTAATCCTGCGGTTCGCTCCCGCAGGGGTGCGCCTCGCGATTGGGTATGGGCCTTCACCAACGGCACAGCGATCTTAATTGTCTCACCGATGGAACGATGGGCATTGCGTATCAATGGATCACCCAGGAAATGTCCCTCCAGGTGGGTGCAATGTGCCAGCAGGAATATCGGCCCACCTCCTTTCCTCAGCCTGTCGATCTCCTCATAGGCGGTCGTCCATACTTCCTCAACATCACTACCATCCACTTCAACAGCCCTGAGTCCAAAGCCGATGGCACGTTCAATCAGGTTTCCACCGGTCTGCTTGGATGTCTCGGTCATGAGCGCCAGTCCATTGTCTTTGCACACAAACAGAACAGGTAGCTTCCAGGCAGATGCCAGGTTGAACGATTCCAGCATCATTCCCTGGTTGGCTGCCCCTTCACCGAAGAAAGCCACGGAGATCTTCCCTGGTCTCAACCGCTGGTTAGCCAGCGCAAACCCCACCCCCGCTGGCCCCGATGCGCCGATGATCCCTGAAGAAGCAGCCAGGATTTCAGGGGCGAACAAGTGCATATGCCCACCCATACCACCATTGAGGCCATTCGGATTGCCAATAAACTCATTTAGCAATAATCGGGCATCCACGCCTCTTACCAGCAACGGAGCGGTAGCGCGGTGGTCAAGGGCCATGGCATCTCCATCCACCAGCTGGTCAACGATGCCAACCGCAATCGCCTCTTCCCCCATGCTCATATGCATCTCGCCGGAGATGATACCCTCATCCCAAACGCGTTTTACTTCGACTTCAAAGAAGCGGCAGCGTAGCATCTGTGTATAAAGGTGCCAGCTGTCAGGTTCAGGTTGTGTTCGATTCACGTCCATGTCTCGTCTTTCCTCCCCAATGAATACATTAATTCTCTTATTTTAATCCCAAAAGACACAAATCCTACAATTTGAGAAGGATTTGTGTCTTCAGCTTTGAGATTTACTGAGTAATTCTACTCCAGGCTCCCGATAATTTTTTCTACTTCGTCGAGGATTTCACCTGACTTGACCAGCTCCTTCATCTTGTTATGGTCTGCATGTAACGGACGGTCTTCATCCAGGTGGGATACGTGCCTCCTGATCACATCCCGGGCAGTCTGCACACCTTTTCCTGGGGAGAACTCCCTGAAGTCCAGCGCCTGGGCTGCCGCCATGAATTCGATGCCCAATACACCGTAGGCATTATCCAGGATCTGCCCGTTTTTAATGGCTGTGTTCATACCCATCGAGACGAAATCTTCCTGGTCAGCTGCGGCTGGGATGGACTGGATGCTGGCTGGCATGGAGAGGATGCGCTGTTCCACGATCATGGTATCGGCCGTATATTGGCTAAGCATCATGCCCGAAAACATCCCTGCACCTTTGGTGAGGAATTCCGGCAACCCTACACTGAGCGCCGGGTTGGTCAAACGATTCAACCTTCGCTCAGATAAAACGCATATCATGGTGATGGCCGCTCCCACCATATCCATCGGCAGGCTGACTGGTGAGCCCTGGAAATTCGCTCCCGTCAGGGTCAGCCGGTATTCCGGGAGGAAAATTGGGTTATCTCCTACGCCATTCAGCTCGATCTCCACCTGGCTCTGGGCATAATCCAGTGCGTCGTGTGCAGCACCAATCACCTGCGGTGATGAGCGCATGGAGTAAGCATCCTGGACCTTGGTTTTCATCTTGCCAGTGGTCAGATCGCTACCCTCAATGCATTTCATGATGACCCTGGCTGTCCGGACCGCACCTTTGAAGCCACGTGCCTGGTGCAAGCGTATATCATACGGTTTGAGGTTCGCCAGCAAGGCTTCCAGGCTCATGGCACATGCAATCTCCGCCTGTTTTAGCCAGCGATTCATGTCATACAGATGCAAGGCACTCATGGCGGTTAGCATGTTCGAGCCATTGATCGCCGCCAGGCCATCGCGTGCCTGCAGCCCAGGGATGGCAATCCCAGCCCTTTCCATGGCGATCCGCCCAGGCAGTCGCTCACCCTGGTAGAATGCTTCACCTTCACCCATGAGCAGCAAGGCGATCTGCGACATGGGTGCCAGGTCACCGCAGGCACCCACTGAGCCTTTCTGGCAAACCACCGGCGTCACACCTTTATTCAGCATTTCCACCAGGGTCTGGGTGATCTCCAGCCGACAGCCCGAGTTACCGTGGGCATGTACGTTGATTCTCCCGGCCATAGCCCCACGGATATTCTCCACCGGGCTAGGTTCCCCGATCCCTGCCGCGTGGTTGTAGATCAGGTAGCGCTGGAATTGCTGAACCTGGTCATCGTCCAATACTCTCTCAGAGAATTCTCCAATGCCGGTGTTCACCCCATACATGATCTCATGTTTCTTGATCTTTTCTTCAACCATCGCCCGGCAAGCTTTTATACGCTCCAGCGCTTGCGGGTGTAGCTCGACTTTTTCCCCCTCCCGCGCAATCTTCATCAGCTTCTCAAGAGTTAATCCTGTACCATCCAGGGTGATTGTCATAAATAACTCCTTTACTGAATATCCTGTATCCTCCCTGTTATACCGGAGAGTCGGATTATGGGCAAGTGATATTTGTCCGCAGTTGCCAGAGAGATTTCGTATTCTCATCAACCGGGTTAAGTTTTTACTTAAGATAACTTTCCTGGTACACATAGGATATCTGTCTCTACCCGGAATCTATAACTTGATATAATCTAATTACACCGTCTTACCACGGAGAGAATTTCATTATTTACTCCAACAACACCAATCATTATCCTGGCTGGTCCTGAAAGGAGGTCCGCTATGCGGCTATATGCCGATAGTGCTAAGTGCTCGGGGTGTCGAGCCTGTATGGTGGCTTGTTCACTCAATCTCTTTCAAGAAAGTAATCCAAAAAAAGCTTCGTTGAATCTGATCCCCCATTTCCCCGCCCCAGGTGTGTATGAGATGAAAGTATGCACCCAGTGTGGCGATTGCGCCGCGGTCTGTCCAACCGAAGCCATAAAGCTGAACGAACGTGGCGCTTATTATGTGGATTTTGCCGAGTGCAATCTCTGCGAAGCTTGCGTACCCGAATGCCCTGAGGACGTCATGTTCGTTCGTGCTGAGCTGGCTAATGCCGCCTGGAAGTGTGATCTGTGCGGTGATTGCGTCAGTGTGTGCGGCACCAGCGCATTATGGATCGACAACTAGGAGGCAGATATGAATGGCTATGGCGGAACAATCCTACGTGTAAATCTTACCGATGGAAAAATCACCAAAGAGCCCACACCTGCCCAATTGGCACGCGATTTTATCGGTGGGCGTGGTTTCGGTATATATTTCTTATTTAAAGAAGTCCCCAAACACGTTGACGCGCTTGGTCCTGAGAACAAGCTCATCATCTCCACTGGTCCTCTTTCCGGTATGCTTGCCCCTGGTGGCGGAAAATGCGATTGGACAACCAAGAGCCCCCTTACCGGAGGCTATGCCGACGCTTCCATGGGGGGTCATTTCACTGCCGAGATGAAATATGCTGGTCTGGATACAATCATCCTGGAAGGCATCAGCCCCAAGCCAGTCTACCTGTTCATCGATAACGACAAAATCCAGCTGCTCGATGCTGCAGCCTTTTGGGGCAAGGGTGCCATTGATGTAGAGGTGGAGCTCAAGCACAAATACGGAGAGGAATATCAGGTGGCTGCCATCGGACCGGGTGGTGAAAACCAGGTCCTGTACGCTTGCATTAACCATGATTATGGTCGTCAGGCCGGGCGCGGTGGTGTGGGAGCCGTCATGGGCAGCAAGAAAGTAAAAGCCATCGTCCTGCATGGCACCAAATCAGTGGTCGTCGCAGACCCCGAGAATTACCACAAGGCTGGCCTGGCGCTCTACAAAGCCTGCAAGGATGCTGAAGGCCTGGCGGAGTGGTCACGTTATGGCACCACGGTGGTGACGAGCTGGTGCAACGAGGTGGGTGCCCTGCCAACCCGCAATTTCAGTGCTGGCTCGTTTGAGGGTATTGACCAGATCAACGGGCAGGCTATGCGCAAGGAAATCGTCATCACCGACAAGGGCTGCTTCGGATGCCCCTCCCCGTGCGGTAAGTACTCCAATATGAAACGCTACAACACCCAGGTGGAAGGCCCCGAGTATGAGACGATTGGCTTGATGGGATCCAACCTGGGGATCGCCGATATCCAGGTCGTGGGCGAGGCGAATCGCCTGGCAGACGATATGGGGATTGATTCGATCAGTGCCGGTAGCTGTATCGCCTGGGCAATGGAATGCTACGAAAAAGGTATCCTGACCAAGGCAGATACGGATGGCCTCGAGCTTAAATTCGGGAATGCGGATGCTGTCTTTACGCTGATCAAGAAGATCGGCCATCGTGAAGGAAAGCTCGGCGAGCTGCTCGCTCTGGGAGTCAATCGTGCCTCTCAGCAGGTTGGCCAAGGCAGCGAGAAATTCGCCATCCATGTTAAAGGCATGGAACAGTCAGCCTATGCCACCCACAACGCCACCGCCATGTTGCTGGCATATATGACCTGTGATGTAGGCGCTCACCATAACCGCTCCTGGGCCATTACCTACGACCTGCAGGTGGGGCGTGAGAAGGTGGTACCCGAGAAAGTCGCCCGCATCATCTGGTTGCAGAATTTCCGACCGATGTTTGACGTTATGGGTTCCTGCCGATTGCAATGGGTGGAGCTTGGCATTGACCGCGACCTTTACGTCCCGCTCCTGGAAGCCATCACCGGCGTAAAGCGAACCTGGCAAGACCTGGAAGCCGTTGGGAATCGCATCTGGACCCTAACCCGCATGTATTGGCTGCGGGAGAACGATGGCTTTGATCGTCAATGGGACCTGCCATCCCCACGCTTTTATACCGAGCCTCCCAAGACCGGTGCAACAGCTGGGCAGATCACCAAATTTGAGGATGTCCAGCGCTTACTCGATATGTATTATGAACAACGCGGCTGGGATAGCCATGGTTTGCCCACCCCAGCCACACTAGACACACTCAACCTGACTGCCCTGGTGGCATAGTCAAATAAATCCGAGGTTCGAGGTCCAATAAAGACCTCGAACCTCAATTTTGGGAGTTTATGAGCGCAACCATCCGTCCACTGGGCATGTTGAAGACCTACATCGGCGATCTTAAAGAGACCTCCGTCGAAGCAGGTCGGACTGTGCGCGAGACGATCCACCATATTGGTATCAACCCCGAGCTGGTAGCTGGGGTGTTTGTAAACAACGAACAACAATCCAAGGATTATGTGGTCCAGGATGGGGATGTTATCAAGCTCCTGGCAGTTATCGGTGGTGGCTAAACCACCTGCCCCTTAATCACCTTTTACACAAAATTCATTAATTACATCCCACAGCACCGGTAAACCGCTTTCGATAAACGATACCGGCATTCGTTCGTCATGCCCATGAGCTAGCTTCAGGACAGCCATCCCAGGCGGTAGGATGCCTGGAGTGAAGCCGTATACTTTGATCCCAGCTTCCTGATACTGGCAGGCATCCGTGGCACCCGTCATCATCATCGGGATGACTAACCCCTGTGGGTCCATCTGGTGGGTGCGCTTTTCCAGCAATTTATACAATTGCGTATCTGTAGGGAATGCTGCCCCAGGGCTGGTATATACGATCTCCAGCTCAATCTTATCACCCAGGATGTGCTGAAGCTCAGCTTTTACCGTTTCTGGTGTTTGCCCTGGTACCAGTCGACAGTCTAACCCTGCCTCGGCTACCGACGGGATAACATTTACTTTGCTACCCGCCTGGAGTATGGTTGGTGAGACCGTATTGGTAACCAGAGCTCTTAGTAAGTCACCCGCTTCTCCTTTAATACGAGGTAAGAGCAAGCTGACCATCAAAGGCGAATGCAGGATCTTGATGAGAAAGCTGACGGGGAACTTCAATTGGACTGCTGCAGCATCCAGCATCTGCAATAAAGTCGGTGTAAGATGTACAGGTAAATGTCCCACACGTTTCAATTTATCAAGCGCCTGGGCCAGGAACAACACTGCGTTATCTGAGTGTGGCACGGACCCATGACCCGGTTTACCATGGGCGATCGCCCGCAACCAGCACATTGACTTTTCTGCCACCTGGATCGGATAGACCTTGTTTTTCCCAAAATAGACTGTCAGTGCCCCACCTTCTGTGAATCCATACTCCGCATCGATAAGATCACGGTGCTGAGTGACCAAGAACTTTGATCCATGATCAAACCCGGCTTCCTCGTCTGCGATGGCAGCCAGGATGATATCCCGTTTCAAAGGCACCTTCTGGCGGAATAGCTCCAGGAATACCTGCAGATACATGGCTAGAAAACCCTTCATATCCAGGGCCCCACGGCCCCATACCATCCCATCGATGATCTCGCCGCCAAACGGGTCGTGGCTCCACATGTCGCGCTCAACCGGCACCACATCCACGTGCCCGCTTAATAGCAGCGGCCGCTCAGAGCCATCCCCTTTGAGACGGGCTACCAGGTTTGCCCGGTTGGGGGCTGATTCGACGATTTTATAAGCTTCTTGAGGGAACCCTTCCTTATCCAGGATATCCTTGATAATTAAGATCGCAGGAAGCTCATTCCCGGGCGGGTTTATGGTTTGTTCTCGTAAAAGCCGCACAAGATGCGAGACAGTTTCTTCCGTTGCTTTTTTCCAATTGATGGTTTCTGACATGGTTTTGCCTCATTAATTGTTTGATGGTCTCATTCTTTTATCACCGGTGAGTAAGCTCGCAAGGAATGGATTTGGGTCAAGATCACCGCACCCAGGATCAGCCCACAGCCGACAAGCTGCACGGGCTGCATGGACTCACCCAGGAAGATAGCTCCGAAACTGGCTGCAAAGACCGCCTCCATGCTGAGCAGGATGGTTGCATCGGTTGGCGGGGAGTATTTCTGCCCCAACCCCTGCAAGGTATAGCCTACGGCGGTGGAGAGCAGCCCGATATAAAAAATTGTCCACCATCCGGAGCCCAATTCAAATGCCGGCACATTTGAATTTACCAATAAATTAATGGTTCCCGCGATAATGTACTGCCCGGCCGCGAAGGTGAGCAAATCCATATGGTGCACTGCCCGGCTAACCAGGATCAGGTGTAATGCCCATAGAACTGACCCTGCCATCACCAGGGCATCCCCAAGCGCTAAGCGCAGTGTGCCACCAGTGCTGAGCAGCAGGCTTCCGATAATGGCGATGAAAGCTCCCAGCCAGGCCAGGCGGTCAATTTTTTCTTTCCAAAATATCACCAGCAGGATGGGTACCAGCACGACATACAGGGTGGTGATGAATCCCGCGTTACCTGCTGTAGTGGTTTCCAGCCCGGCTTGCTGTAGCCCGGCAGCACCAAATAATAAGATCCCTCCCAGCAGCATAAAGGCGAATGATTTCCTATCCAGTGGGATTATGGGGGTGGATTTTTGATTTCTGTTGTATTGCCGGGATTTTTTTGCATAACGCAAGGGATTGAGCCCGCTAAAGGGTATCAGCACCAGCCCACCTAGCAAGAAACGCAATCCATTAAATGTAAATACATCAAAATACTGGGCAGCCACACGCTGTACGGCAAAGGCACTCCCCCATATCAATGCGACCAGCAGCAGCACAAGGTCAGCGCGGAAGCGGCTCATGGCTAAATTATCTCATGAAGCTGGTGATCTATCTGTGTTATCCTCGGTTTTTCAGCCAATCGATTAAACGGGTCGGACTCCAGGTATTAATTACGTCCTCAGCAGTGACCCAGCCCCGCCGTGCCGTGGCGACTCCGAAGTGCATCATCTCCATGTCCGCTTCGCTGTGGGCATCCGTGTTAATGGTCAGCTTAATCCCCATCTCGATCGCCCGCCTGGCATGCACATCGTCCAGGTCCAAACGGGAGGGATGGGCATTGATCTCCAATGCAATGCTCGCCTCCTTGGCTGCTCCCAGCACGGCCTCCATATCCAGGTCGGCCCCCTCCCGATCGGGCAGTAGCCTGCCTGTTGGATGGGGGATGATATCGACATTTGGATTTTGGATGGCTTTGACCATCCTTTCAGTCACCTTTTGACGTGGCTGGCGTAAGCTGGTGTGCAGTGCTGCAAATACGATATCCAGCTCAGCCAGTACTTCATCGGGATAATCCAGGCTGCCATCTGCCTTTATCTCCACTTCAGCACCACGCAGGATATGGATTTTGCCATCCAGCTCTTTTACTGCCTCATTGATCTCCAGGCGTTGCTTCCTGACATCCTCAGCTGTCATCCCTTGCACGATACCCAGGCTGGAGGTATGGTCAGTGATGGCCAGCAGCTTGTAACCCCTTTTGATGGCAGCCTCGGCCATCTGCTTGATGGTCAGCTTTCCATCACTCCAGGTTGTGTGAATCTGGAGATCAGCTTTTATGTCATCCAGCTCGATTAACTTAGGTAGTGTACCTTTGATAGCGGCCTGTACCTCACCTCGGTCTTCACGTATCTCAGGGGGAATAAAGGGCAAACCGAGGGTCTCGTATACCTGCGCTTCGCGTTCACAGGTGACCTCGCTGCCGTCTTTGCGCTGCAGGGAATGTTCTGACAATGAAAAACCTTTCTTTAAGGCGTATTCGCGCAGGCGCACATTGTGATCTTTCGAGCCAGTAGCATACACCAACGCCGTACCCCAATGCTCTGGCGGATGCACCCATAGCTGGGCTTGTAAGCCGTGGGTAAACTCAACACTGGATTTCGTCTCGCCTTTGCCTAATATCCGCGCTACATCTTTTCGGCTGGTAAAGGCATCCATGATTGCCCGTGAATCATTGGCTGCAGCCAGGATATCAATATCACCAACGGTTGCCCGCATCCTGCGCAGGCTTCCACCCAGCTCCACGGCTTTCACACCTGGGGCTTTGCGCAGGTAATCCATTAATTCCATGGCAAACGGCCAGGCTTTGCCGATCGGGATACGGTTCGAGCGCCTCCCCAGCGCTTCAATCCCTGCCAGCACCTTGGCTTCCGATTTTTCCCCCATCCCTGGCAGGGAACGCAACTTTCCAGCACGAGCTGCCTCTTCGAGCTGGCTTAAATTGGTGATGCCCAGCTCTTTCCAAAACATGGCTACCTTTTTCGGACCCAGGTCAGGCACTTGTAGTTCCTCTGCCAGGCTGGGTGGTACTTCCACTTCCAGTTTCTCCAAAAACCCAAGATGGCCGGTAGTGAGCAGCTCATCGATTTTCTCAGCGATAGCTTTACCCACACCATCCACCTCGGTGAGTTTCCCTTGTTTCCATACTTCATTAATATCCTGTCCCAGGTTACCCAGGCTGTCTGCTGCCTTACGGTATGCCAGGATCTTATAGATATTTTCACCCTTGATTTCCAACAGGTCAGCGATTGTTCGAAATGTATTGGCGAGTTCTTGATTGGTCATGGTTACCATCCAAAGTGTGTGTCTCTGTATGATGGGTAGGCAGTCTGAATTCTATCGTATTGCCACTTTTCACGATTCCAGAAATATAAAATACACATAATCCACCCCTTCTGCTAAAATTCTAATACTTTTATCAGCTTGTGGATAGGCTCAATTACGAATGGAAATCAATTATCTCTTGCGGGGATTGCTGATTGGCTTTTCGATTGCTGCCCCAGTTGGTCCGATCGGTATCTTGTGTATCCATCGGACACTTGCCTATGGCAGGATGTATGGCTTTCTTTCAGGCCTGGGTGCAGCCACCGCGGATGCGCTGTACGGCTGCGTGGCTGCTTTTGGGCTGTCCATCATCTCCGGTTTTCTGGTGCAACAACAGACCTGGTTGCAATTAATCGGTGGAGGTTTCTTGTGTTTTTTGGGAATCAAGACTTATTTAAAGAAGCCAGTAAAAAATAATCTCGTTGCTGAACCAGTCAGCAAGTTGAGTGCCTATGGATCGACATTTTTTCTCACCCTAACCAATCCGGTGACGATCCTGGCCTTCGCAGCCATCTTCGCCGGCTTGGGATTGGTTGGTGCTCAGGGGAATTACGTTACAGCGGGAGTGATGGTTTTAGGTGTGTTCCTGGGTTCAACTGCCTGGTGGTTAATCCTGAGCACTATCACCAGCCTGCTGAGAGACCGTATCAGCCCAACAGGGATTTTGTGGGTAAATCGGGTTTCTGGTTTGATCATCCTGGGGTTCGGGATCGCTGCCCTGGTGAGTGCATTCTCCAGAATCCTATAATCTCTTGAGATTTCTCGAGATGATTCTCGGATTACTTAACAGGTGCTTCACAGGGATTATACTTTACATAGATATTTCCCCATTCTTTGAGCATCCTGAATAGGTTGTGCTTTATCCGTTTATTGCAAATCTTTCTTTGTGTCTTCGCGATTCTCTTCGTCATCTCCCTGGCGTATGGATTGGTAAGTTAGTCCCAACAGCCAATCCTGCAGGTAAGTCTCGATATTCTCAAGCAGCTGAATTTTGCTGTTCAATGTGTTGATGAGCTCACGGCTGTCTGTTAAAACTTGCAGGCATCCGGACCTTGCTTCCTCTTCCACAATTTCTTGGCGGTCCATCAGCTCAACCAGCTGCCGTTCATCGATTTGTTGCAGCACCTGGTTGCTACCATATCCTTCAAGATTCAGACCATATCCCAATAAGATGATCGACAGTTGATTGATCACTTGGTTTAGGTCATCGTAGACCTGGGACTTACGCTTCATGGTTTCGCCCAAGATCTCTCGCAAGGCTTCCAGGCTCTGCGGCCCAGCAATCACCATCTCCTGGATTAATTCATGGATCGGTTCTGTCGAGCCATCCTCAATACAGCGAGTTAATACATCCCCTGCTTGTAGCCGGAAGTAAGCTTTTTCCACAATCGTATAAACGGACGATGGTGCCTTATTGCCCATAGATCTTCATTTCCTGGCAGATAGGGCAGGGGCATAAAGCTCTCAGGTAATGCCAGTTGTAGATACCAAATCGATGACCATCCTCCCACTTAATCGTTACCCCGTAAGACCCCACACCTTCTATTGTTGCCAGACGGGTCGCGGGTGTATCTTCTATGGGCATGTAAAAGACTTCGTTCGGAGGTTCTTCACTCATCTTGTCATGCCCACCGCGGCACACCTCACACGGGCAGGCATAGCGAACGAGCGCAAAAGGATACACGCTGATATGGCCATCATTCCACTCAACACTGATGTGCTTGTTTTTCTTGTCAGCTGTAATCCCAACAGGGTGTAGGGAATCCATATATTCCATATCATTATTAATATATAACGGATTTTCAATTCATGCAAATGTGTGGGATGAATCTGTTTTAATTTCTCTCAGGGATTTTGCACAACAGCCAGGTAATTCGCTACTCCCCATCCAGCTGCATTTTCGCTATATGGATCTTGAAGGTACCACCATATATATCCATCTGCTTCTACAGGACCATCTTTTACTATGAAGACCTCAGATTCCAATGCAATAAAGCGTACTTTGCTGGCTACGCTTGCTGATTCGTGCAGTCGTAAGCCATCGCCACCCGTCCCGCTCACTTGCACGTAGTTGCCAAGCGAAATATTAGCAGACGCAGTAGGCTCCAGACCGGGTGTTATAACAGATGTTGGTGTCTGCTTGGGTGCGATGGGTGTCGGCGTGGGTGCTTCGATCACCTTCAGGATTGCAGTCGCCGGGACGGGATTGCTGTCGGTCGCTTTCGCCGCCCATAGCGCGGCCACGAAGAAAGCGAACACAAGCAGGGCAAAGACGATCCCCCCCAGGATCACTTTAAGATTAAGCAAGACCCTCAATGACTTCATCAAGGAACCCTTATACAGGCATCAGGAAAAATGTCAATGCAAGGATAAGGTAGATCGCCAGAAGCTCAGCACCTTCCAGCCAGTTGGATTCACCATCTGCTGAAACGAGGGCCGCGATCAACACACCTGCAATCAAAGCGATCAGCTCGAGCTGGTTAAAAACCAGGGTCAATGGATTATTGAGGATTAAGCTGATAAATACCAATAACGGCGCCACAAAGAGGGCAATCTGCAGGCTGGATGCAATGGCAATCTCAACGCTGAGTGTCATCTTATTCTTAATCGCCATCTGCACTGCGACGATGTGCTCTGCAACATTGCCGATTATGGGGATGAAAATTAATCCTATAAAAAACTCTGAAATGCCCAGGGTGCTCACCACTGGTTCAATCACGCCAACCAGTACTTCTGACATGTATGCCACCCCAACAGTCGCTACAGCCAGGATAATAATGGCGGTTCTCAGGGACCATTTCCGTGGGGCAGCCCCATGGCTGGTTTCTTCTTCGACCATGGGCCCACCAACTGTTTTATAACTGTAAATCAACCCCAGGGCATACAATAGAATCATCACCGCAGCCACGCCCAGGCTGAGGGTCTCCACTCTTGGCTCTGGGGTATCGATATTTCCCAAATAATGGCTCAACAAGGAAGGGATCAGGAGGATGATCACCGAGAGCACAAGCATGATCGCGTTACTGCTGGCTTGTTTTCGGTTGAAGGTTTGCGTACCATGTTTCAGTCCACCAAATAGCATAGACATGCCAAGTACCAACAACAAATTACCCAGGATAGAGCCCGTGATGGAGGCTTTAACCAGCTCAAGGTAACCTGCTTTTATGGCCGTTATGGTGATGATCAGCTCAGCTGCATTTCCCAAGGTCGCATTCAGTAAGCCACCTATCCTGGGGTTGGTATGGAACGCCAGCACTTCGGTTGCTGACCCAATGTAACCTGCCAGAGGGATTATCGCAATCGCTGACAGGGCAAACACAGCAGTGGGTGACCAATGGAGTATCTCCCCAAGTACAGCAAAGGGCAATGCCAGGAGTAAGATCGCGATCGGGTTTTCTCGAATAAAGGCTGTCAGCTTTTTCATATGTCAACTACTTCTTATAGATTCGGTTAATTGAATAATTTCCTCGGGGTCTGTTCAGGAACCAGGATCTTCAATCGCTTCGGAATTACCTTGATCTCGACTGAATGTTCTTCACAAGCCAACGGTTCAGCATCAATCTGTATATACATGCGCGAGTCTGACCCGATCGTCAGGGTAGTAAATGGAATATTACGCACCTTTTCAGAATCCACATGTCTTCCAGCGTACAAGTCCCATGCCCGCTGTATCGTATCGCCCAGATTATCGCCTTCGAATAACCATAGATCCATGATCCCATCATCCAACAAAGCATCTGGTGAGACTTTTGCCAACCCTCCCGCATATAGGTGGATGTTGCTGATCAACGCTAGAAGGTAATGGCCGCTCATATTCAGGTGGTCTGCTGAGATATTTAGATTGACACCATGCCACACGCTGGCATGCCAGGCTGCGGAAGCCGCATACATGGTGTTAGCAAATAACTTTTCTCCCCTCGGGCGGGGCTCAATATGGTGAATTGCAAATGCGTCCAGTCCGACACCCGCCCACATTACAAACGGGATACCTGCGCACACCCCGATATCCGCTTCGCGCACGCTTGCCTTCGAAAGCCGGCGTGCACTTTCTTCCAGGGCCATCAAGCGCGTCCAGGTGATGCCAGGCAGTCCAAGTTCCTGGGCTAATACATTCGCTGTACCCGCTGGTAAAACCCCCAGTGCAGTATCACTACCAACCAGCCCGCGCATCGCCAGGTTGACTGTACCGTCACCACCAACAGCAAAAAAAGCATCCTTGCCTTCTGAGGCTGCCTGCTGTGCTAGCCTGGTGACGTGTTTAGGACCGTCTGCCATGGTCAGATGGATGATCCAGCCATTCTCATGCAAGACTTTTATGGCACGTTCAACTAGCAATCGTGATGGAAACCGGCCTGCATTGGGATTGTAGACCATGTCGGCGAAGCGCATCCAATCATTTTACCCGAATTTTCAATATCATTCATATTCGTGCTAGAATTATCGCCAGTATGAGTAATCTTGGACTCTTAAATAATCGTTATCAAATTGAAGGGCGGATTGGCTCGGGTGGTATGGCGGAAGTCTATCGCGCTCGCGACCTCATGCTGGAGCGTGCCGTAGCCATCAAACTGCTGCGCGAAGATTTTACTCACGACCTTGCTTTTCGCGAGCGTTTCAAGCAAGAAGCCAAGGCGGCCGCCAGTCTCTCTCATCCTAACATTGTGACCATCCATGATTTTGGGTTTGATGAACAGCAAGTATTTATCGTCATGGAATACATCCCTGGCACCGATTTGAAGTCAATCTTGGAAAGCCGGGGGATCTTGAGTGTAGAGGAAACCTTTCACCTCATCATCCAGGCCTGTGCAGGCATTGGTTATGCACATCGTGCAGGGTTAGTACACTGTGACGTAAAACCCCACAATATGATCGTCACACCTGACCAAAGGCTCAAAGTCACTGATTTTGGTATTGCCCGCGCCCTGGCATCCATCCAATCCCAGGAAGTGAATAATGTAGTCTGGGGATCGCCCCAGTATTTTTCTCCAGAGCAGGCAGCTGGTCGGCCGCCATCCCCTGCTTCCGACGTGTATGGGTTGGGGGTGGTCTTGTATGAAATGCTCACTGGCCGGCTGCCTTTCACCGCGGGCACCGCAGCAGAGCTTTCACGCATGCACCGCACTGCTGCTCCCACTCCGCCGATTGAATATAATCCTCTCATCCCTCCCAGCCTGGAGCAAGCCTGCCTTAAAGTCCTCTCGAAGGAACCTTCTTCACGCTATCGCACAGCCGATCAATTTGGCAGGGTACTGATTTCTTTACGCAATTCTCTGCAGGCATCACAGGCGGAAGTCGCGCCGACTGCAATAAATATTTCCTATGAAAGTGCACCTCAACCCGTCCTGCCTCGTAAATCGATATCAAGGACGCAGCCAACACCTGTCCCGCAACCCGATCCACAGCCTAGTTGGGAGCCTTCCTCTTCAGCATATGAGCCCACCCAAGCGCCCAAATATCCTTCAGGTACCCGGAATGCCTTGGATATCGATTGGGGAACCTGGGCTTTGGTGGTATTAATGGTCATTAGCCTGGGAGGCCTGATTCCATTTTGGGTATGGATTTACTTTTTATATAATCCACCGGGAAAGTGATCCTCATGAACCCTCCCTACCTGCTTGCGGCCTCAATCCTTTCCGCCGACTTTACCCAGCTCGGGCAGCAAATCGCACAAGCTGAACAGGCTGGTGCTGATTGGATCCATGTGGATGTGATGGATGGCCATTTCGTCCCCAACCTGACCATGGGGCCATTTATCGTAAAAGCATGCCGTAAGGCTACTTCGCTCCCCTTGGACGTCCATCTGATGGTTGAAAATCCCGACCAGTTCCTCGAGGCATTTGCTCAGGCAGGAGCAACGAACCTCAGTGTGCATGTTGAAACCTGCCCAAACTTGCACCGTACTTTACAAGCCATCCATGAGTTGGGGTGCAAAGCAGGAGTGGTGCTTAACCCAGCCACACCTGTAAGCCTGATCGAGACAGTCCTACCGATGATCGACCTGGTTTTGGTGATGAGCGTCGATCCGGGTTACTCAGGGCAGGCATTCCTACCCGAAGTATTGCCAAAGCTGGTCAATCTGGATGAAATTCTCAGGCGGGTCAATCCAACAGCTTATCTCGAGATCGATGGTGGGATAAACGCCGATACCCTGCCCCTGGCACTGAAAGCCGGGGCCAATGTTTTTGTGGCTGCCCATGCCATCTTTGATTACCCAACAGGGATCGCGGCTGGCATCCAACGCTTACGTACCCAATTCCAGAGTTAAAAAAAACAGTCACGGTCTGCACCGTGACTGTGTAAATCAGCGATCAATAATTTTTCAGGATGTTTTTACCAATGTGCGCAGGCATTTAGCACATAATACTTTGCGAACTTTTCTTCCATCCTCATAAACCGTCACAGATTGCAGGTTGGGACGAAAAGAACGCCGGGTGCTTTTATTCGACCATGGACGGTTCCGTCCAAAGGTAGTTGTTTTACCGCAGTGAGCACACTTTGCCATAGTTCACATCCTTTTCTGGTGCATTCGCCCGGGGGCCAGGTTAGGGCACTGGTCAAAAAAACTGCTTACGTATATAATGAAATTCACGCTATAATTACGTCTCAATTTAGGACTTGTCTTAAGCCCGCCAAGTTTACCACAGTTTGGATTTGATTACAAGCCAAAAAATTACCAAGATTGGGATTTTATCATATGAGGCCTGTTATGACAAATGAGAATACTCCCCTGGGACGAGTCACTGTATCTACTCGCGCCATCGCCACAATTGCCTACCAGGCTGCCAGGCAGTCTTACGGTGTTGTCGGTCTAACTTCCAAGAACCTCATGGAAGGGATCACCCAGGTCATCGTTAAAGACCCTACCCATGGGATTGAAGTAAAACACGATGATCAGAAAATCACCATTGATATCTATGTGATTATTGAATATGGCACGCGTGTGAAAGCGGTGGCAAATAGCGTCAGTAACACGATTAAATTTAATGTAGAAAAGGCCTTGGGAATGCCGGTTGACGAGGTCAACGTCCACGTACGCGGATTACGTGTCAGTGACACGGATTAGGTTTCCATCACTCTTATAGGTGCCATTCCCAGGAGCTCTTATTATGGATCTTGACCAAGACGTCCAAATATCGAAACAAACTTACCCCAACCAAAAATATCCCGTCGATGGGCAGGTATTTAAATTATTGATCGAATCCAGCCTGGCGTGGTTACGCACGAACCAGCAGGCTGTCAACGTGTTAAATGTATTCCCGGTTCCTGATGGTGATACAGGGACAAATATGGTCCTCACCATGCAGGCTGCCTGGGATGAAATCGCCAATTCCGCCGAGCATAATATTGGAAAGCTCGCCCACCAGGTGGCGCATGGTGCTTTGATGGGCGCGCGAGGAAATTCCGGCGTCATCCTTTCACAGCTGTGGCGTGGTTTCGCTCGTGCCCTCGATAACCTTGAGACCCTGGACGGCAACTTACTGGTTGCTGCACTCCACCAGGGTCGCAATACGGCTTACAAGGGTGTTGTTCGACCTGTCGAGGGTACGATTCTGACCGTGGCAAAAGACATCACCTCTGAGGGTGAAAGATCACTCGCGGACACCCAGGATCCATACGATATCCTAGAACGGATCGTGAGTGCCGCTGACGCTTCAGTTCTCCGCACGCCTGACTTACTGCCTGTCTTAAAGGACGCTGGAGTTGTTGATGCAGGTGGGAAAGGATTATTTATCATCCTTGAGGGCATGCTACGCTATATAAAAGGTTTACCATTGGATGTTGCCATTGCCACAGTTCAACCATTAGCCGCGATGAATTTAGAGAACACGCTGGATAGTCTTGAACCAGGCCAGGATTTTGAAGTTGTGGTGGATTTTCACCCTCACCAGGAATTAAATATCCCCAAGTTTTACGAGGATCTGCAGCAGATCGGCACATCTATCCAGCTTGGCGAAGGAGATGGCATCTACCGTATGCACATCCATGTCCCGGCGGAAAAACTCTACGAGCCGATCGAATATACCAACTCTCTGGGCGTGGTGACGAAAGCAGCTATTGAAAATCTGCGCGCCCAGATGGATGACATTGAGCATCAACGCTCAAGCTCACTCCCGCTTACCCCGGTAGAACCCGGACAGATCGCCACTATCGCGGTTGCTCCTGGTCCGGGGATTGCCCGGGTGTTTGCTTCGCTGGGGGTTTCAGCAATTGTCGAAGGTGGCCAGACGATGAATCCCTCCACGCAGGAGATACTCAACGCTTTTGAGAATCTTCCTACCGATCAGGTCATTATCCTGCCCAATAATAAGAATATCGTCCTGGCCGCTCAAGCAGCTGCCCAGCTGACTGTGAAAAAGGTCTCTGTCATACCAAGTCGTTCAGTACCCCAAGGCATGGCAGCAATGATGCGTCTTATCCCCACGGGTGACATAAAAGACGTCACCGCTGACATGAATGCTGCATTGAATGATGTCGAGACTGGTGAGATCACCACCGCTACCCGCAGCGTGGAAATCGATGGGGTGGATGTACTGGAAGGACAAATCATCTGCTTACTTAATGGAAAATTGGTCCTTGCTGCTGATAACCTTAAGGCTGCCACGATGGGGTTATTGAAAAAAGCCCATGCGGATCATTTTGAGCTAATTACCCTGTTTTATGGGGCTGGGGTATCACGCAAGGAAGTGGATGCGATCGTTGATTCCATCCGTAAGAAGTATCCCCGGCAGGAAATCGAAGTCCAGGATGGTGGTCAGCCGCATTACCAGTTTATCCTCTCGATCGAATAAGCCCTGCCCGTCAATTGTTCTATGCCGAGAACCTGCATCATCACCGATAGCACAGCATATTTCACTAAACCGGCGTTTGCAGGTCAGGAGCATATCACCATTCTTCCCCACCTCATTCAAGTCAACGGTCAAAGTCTGCCAGACTGCCGTGATCTGTCTATCTATCACCATTCACTGGATAGCAATCATCCTCCGGTTGCACTTCCTCCCTCCGTTGAAGTCTTCCAGGCAGCCTATAACTCTCTTGGGATGAAGTATAAAGAAATCGTGGTCATTTTACTTTCATCCCATTTGAGCCAGGCTCATATCAACGCCGGACTGGCTGCCAAAACTGCCAGGAGCCCAGCCAATATTTTCATCATTGATTCCTTGAATACGGCCATTGGTTTAGGCATTCTCGTACAGGCAGCTGCAGAGTATACGCACCGAGGTTTTTCCGGTGTGGAAATAAATCGCCTGGTGCGGGGCATGATCAATCATATCTACTCTGTTTTCTGCCTGCCCGATCTATTTCACCTGCATCGTTCAGGGCAGATCGATCCTGCCCAGGCTATCGTTGGGGAAATGTTGGGTGTGATCCCATTTTTCACCCTTGAAAACGGCCGGCTGGTCCACACGCAGAAAATTCGTAGCCCACGCCACCTGGTGGATATCATGTATGAATTCGTGGCGGAATTCGAAAACCTCAAGTACCTGGCTTTACTACAAGGCATTACTACCTACGAGCAGGAAAGTCGGAACTTGCGTGACCGCATCAGCCAAAATGTTCGCACGACGCCCTTGTGTGAGTACAGCTTAAGTCTGGCCCTGGCTACAATTCTTGGCCCGCACGGGATAGGCCTGGTAGCCGTAGAAAACATTCCCAGGGAGTCTTGAGGTGAAAATCGCCATTGTCACTGACAGCACATCCGACGTCTCTCCCCAGCTTGCTGAAGAGTATGATATCTCCGTCATCCCGGCAATATTGATGGTAAATGGCCACAGCTATGAAGATGGCATCGGCATCTCGCGTGATGAGCTATATGATAAGCTACCTAATATGAAAACGCCTCCTACCACCGGTGCTCCATCTATTGCTGCCTTTGTACAGGTGTATGATGGCTTGCTGAACAGAGGCGCTGACCAGGTGATCTCCATCCAGGTATCAAGTACGCTGAGCAGTATGTTTAACAATGCAGTGACGGCTGCCAAAGCTTTCGGAAAGCGTGTACATGTCATCGATTCCCGCCAGGTGACACTCGGATTGGGTTTCCAGGTCTTAGCTGCGGCACAGGCTGCCAAAGCCGGCCAAACCCTGGCAGAGATACAGAAGGTGATCCTCGACATCCGCACTCGTATCCATCTGGTGGCTATGCTTGATACCCTTGAGTATGCCTACCGCAGCGGACGCGTCTCGTGGGCACGCTCAAACATAGGCACCTTTTTTCGCATCAAACCATTCGTAAGCGTGGTGGATGGGGATGTACTGCGCATGGGTGAGACACGTACGCGCCAGAAAGGCATTGAACGATTATATAAAATGCTTTCTGACCTGGGGCCGCTGGATAGGCTAGCTGTCTTGCATACCAATGCAGAAACAGACGCACTAGAAGCAGTCGAGCACTTTAAATCAATCGTAAAACAACACCCTCTCATCGTCAATGTCACTTCCCTGATTGGGGTGCATGTGGGTCCAAATGGCTTAGGGTTTGTCGCTGTGACCGAATGACCAGCGTTCAGAAGACCTGCTGATGGTAAAATTACCATCAATGAGACCGTCCCTCCAAAAATTAAAGAAATTTATCCTGCTCGAAGCTCAGCATAATTACGATAATCGATCAGTCATCGGTGGGTTTGAGCGCATGGTGGAGCCCTGGGTTGCCGAAGCACTGGCTGATAACCTGCCGACTGAGTTGATCACTGTTGTCCGTAATCGCCTGCACGATTATGCCAGCCTGTCCCCCAAATCACGTTATGACACCCTCTGCGGTCTTTGGAATCGGCTCCAGCGCGAGACTCAAGAGACCCTCCCAGCACTGCCTCTGCCGGTTGAGCAGTCACCTGCACCTGCCTCCGCTGAAGCTGCCAGACATTCATTATCGCACCGGAAACCACCCCAGCTTCCCAGCCAACCAGCAGAAGTTCAGGTTTCCCCAGCGAAGCCACCTTCACAACCAGCTGCTCTTTCAGCACCCACGACGGTTTTACCAGGTGTCGGTCCGAAGCATGCCCAAACATTGAAACGCCTCGGCTTGTACACACTTGGGGACATGTTATATAACTTTCCTCGCCGGTATGATGACTACACGCAGCTGAAACCGATCCGCCGCCTGGTTTATGGCGAGGATGTTACTGTGATCGGAACGATCGTATCGATCAACTCCCACCCGATTCACGGTGGGCACTCTCAGATCACCGAAGCGATACTCTCCGATGGTACAGGAGCCTTACGCCTAACCTGGTTCGGCCGGTATACAGTCGCCAGCCGGCTTAATCCCGGCTCGCAGGTGGTCATCTCGGGAAAAACCGACCAGTATCTCGGACGACTGGTCATGACCAATCCTGAATGTGAGCCGCTCGAGCAGAAGAACCTACATACCAATCGCATTGTTCCAGTCTACTCTCTCACCGCAAATATCGCCCAGCGTTGGTTACGCCGTTTAATGTACGATGTAGTCACCTATTGGTCTCCACGGGTCGCCGATCCATTAACTGATTCCACCCGTCAGTTGGAGCAACTGCTGGACCTGCCCAGCGCCTTGTTGCAGGCCCATTTCCCCAGTACGGCAGACCAGTTAAGGGCGGCGCGTTACCGTTTAGCATTCGACGAGATCCTCATGTTACAGCTTGGTGTGCTCAGCCAGAAGCGCAATTGGCAAAACCGCTCCGCCCGGGTCTATGAGATATCCGATGCATGGCTAGAAACCCAAGTAGCATGTTTACCTTACCAGCTCACCGCTGCGCAGGAAAAAGCTCTGCTGGATGTCCGCACTGACCTTGCTTCGGGGCACCCAATGAACCGCCTGCTGCAGGGTGATGTTGGCTCAGGCAAGACAGTCATCGCAGCTTTGGGGATGGCGATCATCGCTCAGCACAGCGCACAATCCGCCATGCTTGCACCCACGAGCATCCTGGCAGAGCAGCATTACAGAAACATGCTTGGAATGCTGGCTGGAAATGGTAGACTCTCGACCGATTCCAATAATGACATTGAATACCCCGTGAAACCAGAAGAGATTCGCCTCTTGATCGGCTCTACCCCCGAAACTGAGAAGCAGGAAATCCGTGAAGGTTTAGCTAAAGGTTCCATTAAGCTTATCGTGGGAACGCATGCCTTGTTGGAAGAACCTGTGCTATTTGCCAACTTGCAACTGGCAGTGATTGATGAGCAGCATCGCTTTGGGGTCGAGCAGCGCTCCATCCTGCGTAACAAGGGTGAAAATCCCCACCTGCTCGTAATGACCGCTACACCTATACCCCGATCACTGGCCCTGACCGTATATGGCGACCTTGATCTCACGGTACTGGACGAAATGCCACCTGGACGGTTGCCTATTGAGACACAGGTTTTTTATCCTCGCGAGCGTGAGCGTGCGTACGTCTTCATCCGAAAACAGATCGAAGAAGGACATCAGGTCTTCATTATCTACCCTTTGGTTGAGGAAAACGAGACCAGTGAGGCTTTGGCTGCTGTTGAAGAGCAGAGCCGCTTGCAAAAGGAAGTATTCACCGATTACACCCTGGGCTTGCTGCATGGCCGGATGAAGCCGGATGAAAAAGATGACACCATGGCCAGGTTCTGCAGCGGTGAGATCCAGATATTGGTCTCCACTTCGGTCGTGGAAGTTGGGGTAGACATCCCCAATGCCACCGTGATGTTGATTGAAGGGGCCAACCGGTTTGGTCTTTCACAGCTGCACCAATTTCGAGGCCGGGTTGGTCGCAGCCAGTTCCAGTCTTTCTGTATCCTGATCCCCGATACTCCAGATGCGGCGGAGAACGAGCGCCTGGCTGCCATGGTCGAGACGAATGACGGCTTTGTGCTCGCCCAGCGTGATCTGGAGCAGCGTGGACCTGGTGAATTCCTCGGCACACGCCAATCCGGCTATTCTGAGCTGCGCTTGGCCAACCTGACCGATGTGCATCTGATCGAAAAAGCCAGGCGTTGTGCTCAGTCAATCTTCGAAAGCGACCCGGAGTTAACCAATCCAGACCACCTGCTCCTGGCCCAATCCGTAAAGCTTTTTTGGAGCCAGGGTCAAGGGGACATCAGCTAGGTAAGGTGGGCAACTCATAATAAAGGAGAATTACTAAACCAAATGTCAGTCAAAGCGTGTTTCCCAGGAACATTTGATCCCATCCACTACGGTCATTTGGATATTGCGCGCCGGGCAGCCAGACTCTTCGATGAAGTGGTGATCGCAGTCTATGACCGCCCGATGAAATCCCTGATATTCCCGCCTGAAGAGCGCATTGCCCTGGCCGCCCAGACGGTTGTGGACGACCCGAAAATTACGGTTGTGGGATACAGCGGCCTGACCGTCGATTTTTGTCACAAGATTGGAGCCCAGGTGATTGTGCGAGGGTTGCGGGTGTTCTCCGACTTCGAATATGAATTTCGCATGGCCTTAGCCAACCACCGCCTGGCACCCGATATCGAAGTAATCTCATTGATTACCAACGAAGAGCATACCTTTTTATCATCTTCCACCGTGCGGGAGATTGCTGCCTTGCACGGCGATATTAGCAGTATGGTCCCTCCCCACGTGGAAAAAGCTCTCAATCACCGTCTGCAAGAGCTGGAAGAGAATGAACAGATCTTTCCACCCACTTCGATGCGCGATTAATCGGGCGAAGTGCGAAGCATAGGTGAAATAGTTGACGTATTTTGGATTTCGTTGTAATCTTGTACGTAAGCAGGCAAGTATAGATATAAAAAATGGATTTATCTTCATCCCATGTGATGCACCTGAAGAATTCGGGTAAACTGGAGTAAGCGTATGGATATCCTGCAAATGATCGATCGGTTGGAGGAGCTTCTCAACGAAAGCCGCCCTCTTCCTTTTACCCATAATGTAATCGTCGATGAAGACAGGATGTTGGATCTCATCGACCAGATGCGAGTCTCCATCCCTGAAGAAGTCAAGAAAGCCCAGCAGATTATGGCCCAGCGCGATCGAATGCTGGCCCAGGCAACTGAAGAAGCACAACGTACTGTCAACCTGGCGCGCGATAAGAGTAGTGAACTGGTCGAAAGAGATCAAGTGGTTCAGGCAGCCTATGTTCAGGCAGAACAGATCAAAGCCCAGGCGCGTATCGAAGGCGATGCCATCCGTAAAGATGCAGATCAATATGTGCTTGAGACTCTGCGAAATCTTGAGATGGAAATGGAACGCACGATTAACCAAATCCGGAATGGTATACGGGCTCTCCAAGAAGAACCAACTCAAGCAGAAGAGTAATTACCTCGAAATAAGTACTAGTGAGTGGCATGGTCTGTGCCACTCACTAGTTTGTTTAAACCTGTTTGAACCCCCATCCCTGCCTCTCCCATAAAGCCACCCTGTATAGGAGAGGCAGAGATGTGTAGCTGACCAGCTTATCCCCTCAAGCACTGGTACAGGATTGATCTATGATCATTATAAGAATCAAACGTCACAAGAACGTCACGATCAACGTCACATACATTGCTTTTATCACCTTTTTTATGTAAAATTAATCCAGGATTAATCCAATGTCTCAACTATCACTATCCTTACTCGGGAAGCCATCCTTATTACTGAATGGACAACCCGTTAACTTACCCACCTCAAGGGGAATACCTCTCCTTGCCTATCTAGCAATGACTGATATTTATCAATCACGTGAAGCTCTGGCCTCATTACTCTGGACGGATAATAGTCAAGGGCACGCCCTGGCGGCTTTACGGACTACACTGTGGAGGTTGAAAGGTTCGGATTTAAAGGATTGGATCGGCTGGGATCGTAACGAGGTGTGGTTGACCCAGGCTCAAAATATTAATTTTGATGTCGCCAAGTTTTATGCAGCTCTTGAGCGCTGCAATACGCACGGGCATCCTCTTTCTCAGGTTTGCTTATTATGCACACCAGCCTTAACCGACGCCCTGGAAGTTTACAGGGGCGAATTCATGCATGGCAGTTATCTGGCAAAAGCAGGATCCTTTGAAAACTGGCGAACTCAGCAACGCGATAACTTCGAGATGATGCATTTGGGTGCCCTCGAACGCCTGGTGAAATGTCATCGCAAATTCGGAGATTTTAATTTAGCAATTCATTATGCTCGCATCTGGCTCGCGCATGACAGCTTGAATGAAAGCGCTAATGCCCAACTGCTGCAGCTATACGCAATCACTGAGCAGAGAACTGCTGGGATGTCACTTTACAAACATTATAAGCAGCTACTCGAGCAAGAATTCGGCATTGCACCATCGGACGAGATCACCGCATTATACAAGCAACTCGTGAGGGGACATACCACGCCGGTTTCAAAGAAGAAAGTTCTGTCACCCATTTTCTTGATTGCAGATATTGAAAGAGCACCCATCTATTGGGGATCTGCCGGCGATCATAAAGATGATCTGCTAAATACATATCGCGAGATTTTCAAAGATGCTTCTCGGCGTTTCGGGGGCACTTTGATTCAAAAAACCGAAAATCGTATCACCCTGCTATTCGAAAATGGTCAGCCGCTGCATTGTGCAGTATATTTACACTTGCTATTTAAGAAAACTGATTGGGGCATGATCGGTCCGCCTAGCGTCCGCATGGTGCTCTACTCCACCGTTCTGGAAGAAGATAATCCGGGTGATTTTGCCATGCTTACCAGCGCCGCATCATCACTCTTATCAATCAGCTGGGGCGGGCAGATACTTTTCTCAGAGTCGACCCTAAAACTTCTAGATTTTCCGTCCGGTGCGAAAATCAACGACCTGGGATTTCACAGCCTGATTAATAATCAAGCACCGGTACATATATATGAATTATGTCACCCGCATTTACCGGCAAAGGATCACCCCCCGCTACTATCCACATCTCAGCAGTTATTTAATTTTCCCATCTTTGATGTACCGTTCATTGGTCGCGAAGAGGAGCTTGGTGAATTACACAGATCAATTCTCTTACCCACCAATCGCCTGGTATCACTCACGGGTCCAGGTGGGGTTGGAAAAACTCGATTGGCAGTGCAGTTTGCTCCCAGCGCGGTTGATTTTTTCCCAGATGGGATATATTTTGTCTCGTTTGCTTCGATCGAGGATGCAGATTTTATCCCAATCCTGTTAGCTGATGCCCTAAGGTTCAACTTCTACGGGCCGACCAGCCATACTGAACAGCTCACCCAATATCTGCACCGCATGAAAGCCTTGTTAGTCATCGATAACTTTGAGCATCTACGGCTTGAAGGAGCGAAATTCCTGGCAATTTTGCTTTCTAACACTCACTACTTGAAATTTATTGTGACCACTCGCGAGCGGATGAACCTCATCGCAGAGACTGTGGTCGAGGTCGTTGGGTTTCCCATCCCTGATCTATTGGCAACCGATCATCCCGAAAATTTCACTGCCATTAAACTATTTATCCAAAATGCCCAAAAAAATTATCCCCGGTTCACAATACCGAATAACCTCAAGTCAATAATTCGCATCTGCGGTATGGTGGATGGTATGCCACTCGGCATCCTCCTGGCCTCAGCTTGGGTAAGGGTATTTAGCTGCCCTGAGATTGAAGCCGAAATCAGCAAGAATATCGATTTTCTCACCACCCATGCCCCCGACCTGGACCCACGCCACCGTAGCCTGAGTGCTGTTTTTGAGAATTCCTGGAAATTGCTTCCGGAGGCTGAGCGCAGCGTCCTTGGCAGGTTGTCCATATTTAGTTCACCTTTCACCGGCAGGGCAGCCCAGGAAATTTGTGGAGCTACACCACTTGCACTTTCTCAATTAGTCGATAAATCTCTGCTTCTTCATCAGCAGGATGGTCGTTTCTTCATGCTGAACACCATCAGTCATTTCGCTGCAGCAAAACTTGAAGAATACTCGACAGAACAAGCATCAACCATGGAAAAATATTGTGAATACTATGCCGAGTTATGTGCACAAAAAATCCCTGAAATTAATTCACTTCTGCAACATAATGCGATTAAGGAGATGATATCTGAAATAGAAAATATCCGAAGCGCCTGGATGTGGATGATTCAGACTAATCGTTGGGATTTAATTAATAAAACAAAAGATGCGTTGCTTATCTACCATGTTCTCCTTGGCAATTATATTCATGGGAGTGAGTTGTTTACCGCTGCATTTCAAAAAATCACCTCATCAAATCAACCTGAGGTGGAAATAACTAGATATTCTCTGCGGCAATTGAGTGCGTGGATGGATTTTAGAAAAGGTTATGTTTCTCGAGCTCTACCTGAGATTGACGAATGTCTTGAGTATTTCCGAAGCCATGATGCTAAATGGGAAACCGCAATGACTTTATTTTATCTATCAGTCATTCACCAAGCGCTAAACCACATTCATTTGGCAAAAGACCTGATCCTGGAATCGATTGAACTGTTGGAAAGAGATGGGGGAACAAAATCTAATTACGTGCTTGCGATTATTGCTAATTGTCAAACGACTTTGGGAGGTATCTTAGTCCGACTCGATCAATATTCGCAAGCCAAATCATATCTCAATATGAGCTTGACTACCCACAACAAATTAGGAACGACTTATGGAGCGCTTCATTCTCTTATGGGGCTTGGAAGACTGGCTAATCTTGAGAGTAAATACATGCAAGCGCGAGATTTATTCCTGCAGGCTTTGGAGTTAGCTGGAGGATTATTTAACCATCGTGATATGGTCAGCATCCATAACAATCTGAGCTCCGTGTATGAATCCATGGCTCATATTTCCCTGTCTTATCATCACATCCAGATTGCGCTAAAACTTTGTAAAGAATCTGGTGACCGCCGCCTGACTGCTGTGATCTTGAATAACCTTGCATACGAGCAATTGAGATATCACAATCAGCCGACAACAGCTATTCGGACCTATCAGGAATGTCTGGAGATATTTTCTGAAGTTGGCGACCTGCGCGGGATTGCCTTCTCTTGCTATGATATTAGTAAGGCGTATCTCAAGGTCGGATTGCTGGAAGATGCCTGGAGTTATAACTTGCGCTCCATAAACACTGCCATGACATTAGACGATATTTCCCTGGTCCTCCATGCGCTGCATGGTTTTGCGAATTTCTTTGTGGAAGTTAATCTGCCTGAGCGAGGCCTGGGATTATGCTACCTGATTGAGCATCATCCCCAAGTGGACCGAGATACTCAGAAAAGGGCGATCGTTACCCGGGCTTTTGTGGAGGCTTCCCTTGATAATATAACCAAACAATCTGTGCGTGTCTGGGGGGAAAATGCTGATTTACAAGAGACGATCAACCAAATCATGGCCGATAAGTCTTACATCCCCAGGTACTAATACTGTAAATTAAAACTCAGCCTAAAACTCTAATCAAACCTGGATCAAGAATCCTTGACTTTTCTACTTAATTAATCTAAAATCATACCGACCGGTCGGTTTTTGGATTTGTCAAAGGAAAATATCATGCAAGTTCGCAGTGAAGAAACCCGCAGCCACATCCTGGAAGTAGCCATGCAACTTTTTTCAAAATCCGGCTATGACGCGACTGGCGTTGCTGAGATCTGCCAGGCTGCTGGAGTAAGCAAAGGTGCTTTTTATCATCATTTTCCTTCAAAACAAGCCGTCTTCCTGGAGTTGCTTAACTCTTATCTGAATGGCATCGAATCCGGTTTCAACCTGATGCGCCAGGAAGTTCATGATGTTCCCCAGACCATCCTGCAGATGGCTGACCTGGTTGGCTCACTCTTCCAAACTGCAGATATTCATTTACCTATCTTCCTCGAATTTTGGACCCAGGCGAATCACGACCCGCGTATATGGGAAACCACCGTTGCACCATACCTGCGCTATCAGGAGTATTTTGCAGAAATGATCCAGGAAGGCATCCATGAAGGTTCAATTGAGCCCATAGACCCACAGCTGGCAGCCCGAGTATTGGTATCCCTCGCCATAGGCTTGCTGATGCAATCTCTTTTCGATCCGCAGGTCACCGATTGGCAAACCGAAGCCAGACAGAGTGTGGAATTATTGCTAAAAGGCATGGTAAGGAGACAAGCATGAATTTAATCACCGGTGCTACCGGGCACATAGGGAATGTATTGGTACGCATGTTTAGTGAACGTGGCGTAAAAGTTCGCGCCATGGTCATGCCAGGAGAGGACTCTTCCCCATTGAATAGCCTGGATGTCGAAATCGTTGAATCAGACGTCCTTGATTACCAATCACTGCTCAAGGCTTTTAGTAATATTGAAGTCGTCTATCATCTGGCCGGGATGATATCGATTCTGCCGGGTAGGGATGATTTATTACGTGCTGTAAATGTCATGGGGACACGCAATGTGATTGAGGCTGCACGTAGCAGTGGTGTCCGTCGCCTGGTTTATACCAGCTCCATTCATGCCCTTCAACGAGTTCCAGAGGGCATCCTTATCGATGAAACGGTGCCATTTGATATTGAACACGCCATCAGCAGTTATGACTCATCCAAAGCCAGTGCTTCTTTGGATGTCTTGAACGCGGTACACGATGGTTTGGATGCAGTCATTGTATGCCCCACGGGAGTAATCGGTCCTTATGATTTTCGAACCTCTGAAATGGGACAATTAATCCTGGATTGCGTCGAAGAAAAAACCATGTTTTATGTCGATGGAGCCTACGATTTTGTGGATGTCCGTGATGTGGCCCAAGGCCTCATCCTGGCCGGCGAAAGAGGCCGTTGCGGTGAAAGTTATATCTTGTCCGGTGAGCGGATAGCTGTCTTTGATATTATTAAAATCGTCCAGGAAGTTATTGGCAAGCGTCTCTTCAGTCTAAAAATTCCCTTTTCATTGGCAACATTCACTGCTAAACTCACACCTCTTTACTATCGCCTGACTCGAATTAAGCCGCGCTTTACCTCCTATTCTCTGGCTACGATTATCTCAAATTCTCATATCAGCCATAGCAAGGCCCAACGTGAGCTAGGCTACCACCCGCGCCCCTTGCGCGAATCACTTTCTGATACGGTAAAGTGGATTAAATATCAAAAACTCATCAAGAAGGCCGGTCATAAGTACCCGGTCAGTGAGTGATGGTGTCTACTGTGGTTAAACCGCACTTGAAGAGCTTGAACGGGAAAATTTGCTTGATCACTGGTGCGTCGAGTGGAATTGGGGCAGCCACCGCACGAAAACTGGCTCAGCAAGGGCTGAAAGTCATCCTGGTGGCTCGTCGGACCGACCGGCTGGATGAGCTGGCTGCCGAGATAAACCAGGCTGGTGGCCAGGCTGAAGTCATCTCTGCCGACTTATCTCAGGAATCAGAGCGCCAACAAGTGTACTCACTGGTCGAGAGTAGATATGGGCAAGTGGATATCCTGATCAACAATGCCGGGTTAGGCTGGTATGGGTATGGTACCGACATGCCCTGGACAATCGCTTCGGAAATCCTACAGGTGAATGTCGAAGCTTCGGTTCATTTCACCTTGCTATTCTTGAAGAAAATGCGCTCAATCGGATCTGGACATATCATAAATATCGGCTCGATTTCGGGCAGCTTGCCTAGCCAGGGGATTGCCCTTTACGGTGCCACGAAATCGTTCATCGACAACTTCACCACGGCCCTGTACCGTGAGCTAACCGGAACCCACTTGCATGTCAGCGTGGTGCGCGCCGGTCCGGTCCTTACCGATTTTTGTGATACCGCTGCTAACCAGGAAGGGGGTCTGCACTTACCCACTGAACGTATGGGGGTAACCGCCGAAACCATTGCTGACCATGTTTGGAATCTAATCAAGCACCCGCGCCGCGTTGTTTATGTGCCTTTTTGGTTGGGAATCACACCGTATATTGAAAGCCTGTTTGGCTGGCTCATCGATCGTCTTGGCCCGCTGCTCTTGCGCTTCCAAACCAGGCAAAAATAACAACTTAACAAACAATCCCAAAACAGGTTCTCTTATGTTTGCGGGTCTCAGATCTCTGACGCAGTAGATACCGGAGATCCAGTCTTTTGCATCATTTGCAGCTCTAGATAAGTATTTTTCAAAAAATCATTTTCGGATGTTCCACCAGGCATCCGGAATTTATCTCTACTTACTTCACTAATCCTGGGTCTCAATATCCTGTACTATTCGAATTCGTTCACCAAAAATATTGCATCACTAAGGATTGATCTACTCCATACCGCGGTATACTTTAAAACAACTCGATAATCTGAAATCAGGATTTGAAGAAAAATCGAGATATCCTCAAAACCTAAATCATATCCATGATACATCCTATCCATCTTTCTGCCATCAATGGCCCCGCATCTGGCTACCTGGTGATTGTCCTCGGTTTCCTTGCCTTGCTGGTGATCGACTTAATCATTGCCCTCGTAGAAGGTGTCAGCTTGACCCTCCTCAAATGGTATCCCTTTCGAACATCATTGCTGGTTTCCATAATCATGAATATTATCTCTGGGATCATCAATGGTGTTTTACTCATCCTTCTCCAAAAGGCGCCAGTGATCTGGTTGCCCTGCTCTTTTCTTATTTCAATTTTGCTCGAGACTTTTATCATGACATTTTTCAAACGGGATGCCTTGCGGAAAAATAGCCTGTATGCCCTGATTGCCAACCTGATTAGTTATGTGCTGCTCATCCTGCCGGCGTATTATTTCGGTGTCAAAACATGACCTGGTGCACTACCTGATACTCAGCCTCTGCATGGTTGTTCGGTGTACAATTATCATTACTTGATCATTAAATACTCTCGTGTTATTGGTGTCGAATGGTTGATGATCCAATAAAACAAAATGCGTCTCAACCTGAAAGGAGATACCAGCCATGGATTATGACCTGACTGATGAGCAGCGCATGTGGCGTGCAGCGGTGCACGATTTTGTTGCCCGTGAAGTAAAACCCAACGCTCATGAAGTAGATGAGAAGGCTGAATTTAATTGGCCTGCCATACGGAAGATGGGCCCTCTCGGCATGCTCGGTTTGAATATACCTGAGGAATATGGTGGTTCGGGGGTGGATGCCGTCAGTGCCGCCATCGCCATTGAAGAGCTGGGCTGGGGGTGTGGCTCCACCGCGCTTGCCATCGCCGCGCACAATGGCCTGGGCACAGCACCGATCGTCCTCTATGGCACGGAGGAGCAGAAAAGGAAATACTTGCCACTCGTCGCTTCTGGAAAGAACAAACTTGGCTCACTGGCTCTTACTGAACCTGGCGCGGGTTCAGATATCCAGGGTGGCATCCGCACCCATGCGGAGTTATACTCTGGGGAATGGGTGATCAACGGTTCTAAAGCCTGGTGTACCAACGCCAGCATTGCTGAGTACATCATTACCCTGGTACGGACGGATCCTGCCGGAGGCCCACACTCATTGAGCATGATCATCGTCCCAACCGATACCCCCGGCTTGCACATTGCACCCGCAGAGAAAAAAATGGGCCTGCGAGGCTCCCCGACGCACGCTGTGACCTATGAAGATGTGCGCCTGCCTGAGAGTTACCTGTTAGGCAATCTTGGCCGTGGTTTACAACAAACCCTAACCACCCTCGATGGAGGGCGTATCAGTATCGGTGCCCTGTCTGTTGGTCTCGCTCAATCTGCTATGGAAGATGCCATTCGGTACGCCAAGGAACGCCAGACTTTCGGACGACCGATCGCCGAACACCAGGCCATCCAGTGGATGCTTGCCGATGCTGCCACCGAAATCCAGGCTGCTCGCCTCATGATATACTTTGCTGCCTGGCTGAAAGAACAAAAACGCTCGTTCACCAAGGAAGCTTCCATGGCAAAGCTATTCGCCACTGAGATGGCCGAGCGGGTTTGCCGGAATGCTATCCAGATTCATGGCGGATACGGCTACAGCCGCGAGTATCCAGTCGAGCTCACTTACCGCGATGCTCGCCTGATGACCATCGGTGAAGGTACCAGTGAAGTCCAGCGTATGGTGATCGCCCGTAAGCTGCTCACTTAGCTGGGTGGAAGTATTGGGATAATTTATAACGAATGATCGCTAAACTAAAGAAATTTCGTTTACCAGGCATCCTGCTGGTAGGCATTTTACTGTTGTGTTTAGGGCTCTTCTTCGTGCTCCGTAAGTCCGTGACACTGTCTGTCAATGGCGATTTGCAACGGATCACCACATACGCTCTCCGGGTTGGCGATCTATTACGCTCTGAGGCGATTGCATTGTCATCCCAGGATAAGCTTACCCCAACTGCTGAAACCTGGCTGAAAAATGGGCAGGTGATCACTTTGACCCGGGCTGTGCCAGTTCGCATCCTGGCAGATGGAAAATGGACCTCCACAGTGAGCGCCGAGCGTACACCATCCAGGTTGTTTGCCGAAGCTGGCGTGACCGTCTATCCTGGGGACCTATTTCTTTCAAATGGTAGGCAAGTTGAACTAGATGAGCAATTCCCGGTCAGTGTCCAATCGATTCCCTTGCAGCTGGTCCGCACAATACGCTATACCCTCACCGAAGATGGGAAAAACCTGGGGCTAACCTCAACCGCTCCCACCCTGGGCTCCGCCTTATGGGCTGCAGGTTACACGCTATTCGAAGCTGATCAGCTGACGCCGGCAGCCAATTCCCAACTTACTTCTGACCTATCTGCCCAGTTGGTCCACTCCAGTCCGCTGACCATCCAAACCCAATATGGCGAAGTGTCTCTTCGCACCTCGGCCAAATCCGTCGGGCAAGCGCTTAAAGCAGCTAACCTTTCGCCCCAGGGCCTGGACTACAGCTTGCCAACCTCAACCGAGCTCATCCCAGGGAACCGTCACATCCGCCTCATTCGTGTGACAGAGGAAGTCTTGATCGAGCAAACCCCTCTACCCTTCGAAAACGAGTACCAGGCGGTTGCGGATATGGAGCTCGATACACAATCCGTCGTAGACCCTGGGGAATATGGCTTGAGAGCTGAACGCGTGCGTGTCCGATATGAAGATGGGCAGGAAGTCTCTCGCCAGACTGACAGTGAGTGGACAGCCCGGGAGCCCCAAGCGCGCATCATTGGCTATGGCACCAATGTTGTGATGCAAACCACCACCGTGGATGGGGTCACCATCCAATACTGGCGCGCCGTGAGCATGTATGCCACCTCCTACCATCCATCTGAAGTCGGGGATACGACTGCCTCTGGCTTACCGCTCAAGAAAGGCGTCGTAGCAGTCGATACCAGCCTCATTCCATTCTATACCCAGCTGTATATTCCTGGCTATGGGAACGCCGTGGCAGCCGACATTGGAGGTGGGGTTATCGGTCGCTGGATTGACCTGGGCTACAGTGATAGCGATTATGTCCCCTGGCATTCTTGGGTAACAGTATATTTCTTATGGCCTCCCCCGGATAATATTGTGTGGATCCTTCCGTGACCCTGCCAAATTTAGATATCGCTCGTTTGCTGCGTGATTATGGCTTACACCCCAACAAATCGCTTGGGCAAAATTTCCTGGTGGATGAAAGTGCCTTGCACAAGGTGATCGAAGCCGCAGAGATACGCAACCAGGATGTTGTACTGGAAATCGGTGCAGGTTTGGGAAGCCTCACCCGTCTCCTCGCATCAGCTGCTGAAAAAGTCATCGCCGTTGAGATCGATAAGAGCCTGATACCAGCATTAAAAAACGTAGTGTGGCACTTCCCCAATGTTCAGGTGGTGGAGGGAGATATCCTGGCGTATGACCCGGTTGAGCTCGTCTCTGGCGCTGAATATCTGGTGGTCGCTAATATCCCCTACAACATCACCTCCGCCCTTATTCGCCATCTCCTGGAATGTAGCCATCCACCTCGCCGCCTTGTATTAACCGTCCAAAGGGAGGTAGCGGAACGCATCTGTGCTGGACAAGGTGATATGAGTTTACTGGCTCTTAGCGTCCAGGTGTATGGACATCCCGTCATGGTTGCGCACATCCCGGCAGGTGCATTTTACCCGCCCCCGCGGGTGGATTCAACGGTCATTCGTATCGACCTGCATGCTGATCCTCTCATCCCGCCCGAAAAGCTCGACGTGTTTTTCCAGCTAACGAAAGCGGGGTTTAGCCAAAAACGGAAAACGCTGCGTAATGCCCTGGCAGGTGGCCTGCATCTGGCACCCTCCAGCACTGCGGCTTTGCTGACCCAAGCTAAGATTGACCCAATGCGTCGGGCTGAAACCCTGAGCATAAATGAATGGCATCAGCTAGTGGATGAGTATTACACGATGCTGGTTGTCAGTTAAAACTTTCCAATTATCCCCATAACCAAAACAGTCCGGCTGCCAACAGCCGTAGGAATGCCCCCAGAAATATCGAAGGTTGCAAGCCAATTAAATCCGCGGATAGTGGTCCTAATAACGATCCAGCAAGGATGCCCAGGTTAAGCGCCATATTGTGCAGGGCCATATGCGCTGGCCGGTCATTCGAAGGCACGCGTTCCATCAAGCGATTAATCAACGCCCCACTGAGCATGGCATATACCCCACCCCCCAGCAGGCATGCCAGGTAATAATACACGGGGTCTTTTCCGATTGCAATCAACAAGGGATAGATAGGAAAAATCGCCGCGCTGGCAATCAACAGTCTGCGATGTCCGTACCGGGTGCTCGCATAACTGAGCCTGAAGGATGCCAGCATCATCGTCCCATAGAAGAGCGCAGAACCAAAACCGATCATGCCATCGGTCAGGTTCATCTGGTCGACATAGGCGATCGGAAAAAGCGGCAGGGGAAAATACTGGAATGCATAAAAGACCAGGTAGGAAAGCATGAAAATACCGAATGGACCTTTGAGCAAGTCCAGTCTGAGCAGGGATCGAGGCTTTTGTTCGATCTCTGTTTCTGATCCTGCTGGGGTAGACATCCCAACCGGTGAGTCAATGGATTCGACTGGTTTTCGAATTCTCCCAATATGGTAGCTGCTCAGTAAAGCCCCTGCTGCTCCGATCAGGAACACCACCTGGTAGTTTTGTGGAAAATCCAGCCAATCTAATATCTGGCCACTGACCAGGGTAGTGACGGTGATGCTGACGGCTAGCAGGATGTTCCTTCTCCCAACTGCTTGGGCACGCCATTCTGCAGGCAGCACTTCTGCAAATAAGGCATTAAATGAAATCGCAAGCATTGTCCCCGCAATTGACATGACCAGGGTCGTTAATATCAACCCCCACACCTGCCCTTGCGCAGAAGGGAACATCCAGGGTAAAGCCACTAGCACCAGGTAACCCAGGCGTTGCCAGATCGCTGACCGGAAAGACACCTTGATCAGGGATTTCCCCTCCAGCCATCTGCCTGAGGGAAGGGTAAAAATTAAGCCGATGACTGCTGGCCCTGCACTGATTAATCCAATCTGAAATCCCGTAGCCCCCAGGCGCGCCGCATATACCGCTTGAAACGCGATGGTACTGCCTGCTAATACGCCAAACCACACTACGTCCCAGTAGAGCTGGCGCAGGTTCCACTTCAATATTGGTTCCGGTTTTCGGAGGACTTCGGTTGTCATCTGCAGAAAAACGCGGAGGCCAATTCAGATTGGCTCTCCGCAGAGTGGGTCTCGGGACTAATTATACTCTTAACTAAATCGATCAATTAAAGCAGGCTTTTCAGTGCCTCCACAGTGCGATGCATATCCATCAGGATCAGCCCTAATTTGGCGTTTTCGTGGGCAAGCGCAGTCAAGACTGCCTCACTCCCAATGGACATCAGCAATACATACCCTCCTGCACCTTTGATGTAAACCTGCTCCAGCGCCCCACGCCCGAGCTCCATGGCAATCCGTTCACCCAGCGATAACATCGCGGCTGACATGGCTGCCACACGGTCTTCTTCAGCGTTTTGGGGTAATGCTGACGCGATGGTCAGTCCATCCACACTCACCACTGCAGACGCCTCGATATTAGGCGAGGAGGCCTGTAAATTCCGTAGAAGCTCAACCATGAGTTGCGAGCGAGTCTTGATCATGTTTACTCCTGACCTGATTAATCAACGCTTGTTTGCTCTGAACTTACTGGATGCAGCTGAAATTGAGCAATTCTGCCATCCTTTTGGTGCAATATCAATACCAGCCATCAAAATGGGTGATTCACTTGGGTTTCTTTTGATCACTGTCCTGGGTCGCTTCTCCTGAATTATTTACATTGGGAAGGCTGTCGGGGTCATAATCGCCCCACTTTCCGCTAAATGATGAGGCAAACACCATCGCATTGGTATTTTCAACCTCAAGCATGGTTTTAATCATTTGGTTTTTACGTTTTTCCGCAGCGTCAGGGGCAGGCTGCAGGGTCGCCTTAGTAACCAATAAAATCTCAATGCTCAAAATATCGTCTTTCAGGTATGGGATGACACTGCCTGCATGCTCACCCAGGATGGCCTGGGCAAGCGGTGTATCCTCGCTGAGAAACCCTTGAGAATAATCAGCCGAACTGTCAGGGACAATCACGACTTGAAGATGGTCTTTATAACCTGCCCGGTCAACCAGCTCGAGCTCTACCTGGCAACCCACGGTAATCGGCTCTTGTTGTGCCATGACCCTAGTATACACGGATGCTCACCTACCGAAAGGCTAATCAATTTATTAAGATATAAGCCAATGCTGGCACATCTCCGCTGGTATAATCTTTGACGAATATTAATATGAAAAAACTACTTATCCTTATCTTAGTCTTCGTACTCGGTTTTTCTTTCCTTATTAATCCTCAGCCAATCTCCGCGCAAGGGGAAATTTCTCAACCGACTGCGGACTTATTATGCCTGCCGGGTATTTATGTTGCCGATCCACAGGATTGCCTGCCCCTCGGTCCATCCAGCTACATGACCCAATTGGCCTCTGAAGGAATCTTTCTGCCTTTAGCAAATTTACCCTCCCATTCGATCGATAGCCAGCTAGCCGAGTTACCATTTTCCTATGCTATTTTGGGGGATGGTGCTACACCGGTATATCGCTCACTCGAAGATGCAATGTATGGGAGAAATGAGATCCGCGAGATCGCCCCAGGTAAATTACGCTACATTTCCTATATTGATTATGCCGAAACTGATTTCGGACGCTTTTTCCAGATGGCAGACGATACCTGGGTTAGCGTCTCCAGCCGTGTCTCCGTCCCACGCAGCTATTCGGGTGGGATCGAATTTTCACAGACTCCCGCAACTTCCTTTGGCTGGATACTCCCCTTCGCATCGAGTATTGAGACCAAACTTACACCTGGATATGGGGTGGACGATCCATCAGGCAATACTGTGACCCCTTACCAAGTTGGCCCGGTCTACTCTACCCAAACGATTGATGGACAGGAATGGGATTTGATCGCCCCTGACCAGTGGATTGATGGTCGGTACATCGGTAAAGTACATCCCACCGCCACGCCTCCACCTGGGGTAGAAAATGGTCGTTGGATCGAGGTAAATCTATTCGAGCAAACCTTGTCAGTCTATGACCATAACAAATTGGTTTTCGCCACCCTTATTGCCAGCGGATTGGATCCGTTCTTTACCAAACCAGGCTTGTTCCAGATCCAAAATAAACTAGAATCGACAACTATGTCTGGCGCATTCGAAGCCGATCGCTCTGACTACTACTACCTGGAAAAAGTCCCCTGGACCATGTACTACGACCATGCGCGTGCCTTACATGGCGCTTATTGGCGGACAGCTTTTGGTTATCCTCAATCGCATGGATGTGTAAACCTGTCTCCGGCAGACTCCCACTGGTTATATGATTGGGCAAATGTAGGAGATTGGGTTTACGTGTGGGACCCATCTGGTCAGACTCCCACAGACCCAAGCTATTACAATGATGGCGGTGCTTAGCCATTAATTAATAGGCGGGATATCCGATGAGAAGAAAGACGGGAGAGCAATTTACCAGGCATGAAGCAAAGTACAATCGTCTATGAAACCTGACACTCGCCCCATTTTCCTGCTTCCCATAATTTTAGTGCTGGTATCTTGCCAGGCACTCATTCCCCGTCAGTCACCAACTCCTGAAGTAAAGTCAATAGAGCGTAATCTGATCGAGAAACCCTTGCCGGGGGCTTTATCGACCGAAACGCCTGTTCCAACTGTCACTTATTCACCAACATCAACCCAAGAGCAACCTACTGCGACTCAGAGCGTAACAGGCACCCCTACCCAGACCCAGATTCCATTATCCGAGCAGCAAAGTATCTTTGATGACTTGTGGAATGTAGTGAATGATACCTATGTGTACCCGGATTTTAACGGAGTGGATTGGAATTCAACGAAACAAGAGATCTCGGAGAAAATTTCAGCAGGTTTATCAACAGAAGACTTCTACAGAGAGATGAAAGACCTCATCATCAGTCTCGGGGATGACCACTCTTATTACCTCGACCCTCAGGAAGTGGCTGCCCAAGACGCAGAATATGAAGGGTCACATGATTATGTGGGTATTGGCATTTATGTCAGCGCAGTGCCTGAGCGAGCGCGAGCTGTGATCATCTCTGTATTCCCCAACAGCCCTGCTGAACAGGCTGGGTTACAACCCCGCGACAGCATCTTGTCAGTGGATGGAACACCGATCCTGGATGAAGATGGCTACCTGCGCGATATCGTACGTGGACCGGAGGGCACTTCCATCGCCATTACTGTCCAGACTCCCGGTGAGCAACCGCGTGAGATGCGCCTGACCCGCCAGAGAATAACCAGTACCTACCCAGTCACCCACCAGGTCATCACCACCCCCGAAGGGATGCATATCGGATATGTCTTCCTGCTAACCTTCATGGATGGGACGGTGGACGAGCAGGTTGCCGATGCCCTGAAAGAAATGAACATCGATGAGCCGCTTGATGGGCTGATCATAGATAATCGCATGAATGAAGGCGGGTCAAGCCTAGTTCTGGAGCCGATGCTCGGATATTTCACCAGCGGCACTTTGGGGTATTTTGTCCGTCACTCCACTGAAACACCGTTAAAAATAAAATTAAATGACGTCAACAACTCGGCTGAGGTACCCATGGTTGTCCTGGTCGGTTCAGGAACAGCGAGTTTTGGGGAAATTTTCTCGGGAATCCTCCAGGATACCGGCCGCGCCTACGTCATCGGTACGACCACAGATGGAAATGTCGAGATTTTATGGGGGTATGACTTTGAAGATGGATCAGAGCTATGGCTGGCGAATGAAACTTTTCGCCCAGCAAATCATACAGAGCAGGATTGGGAGCAATCAGGAATCGTCCCTGATCTTACGGTACCGGCAGGCTATGACGAGTATACCTTCCAGACTGATCCATTGATCCTGGCTGCAGTACAATATTTTTCAAATCAATAGAACCTGAGGACCGGAGACTTTCCTTCATGCTGACCACACCAGAGAAAATTATCTTCATCCTGGCCGTCCTGTTTTCGTTGTCTCTAACCTCTTTGGCTGTCAGGCGCATCGTCCGCATCATCCAACGCGGGCATGGACGGCCAGATTTCTCCGTGTTGCGTAAGCGATTATTATCAGTCCCACCTCGTATTATCGCTTTCCAACCTGTCTTCCGTTTCCGGCTGGTCCCCAGCCTGTTTCATGCCATGATTGGTTGGGGCTTCCTGTATTTTTTACTGGTAAATTTGGCTGATGTCCTCCAAGCGTACCTTCCCAATTACACTTTCCTGGGCACCGGGCTTATTGGGAACCTGTTTCGATTAGGGGCGGATATCAGCAGCCTCCTCGTTTTTGTTGGCATCAGCTTCATGCTGGTGCGGCGTTTCGTTATCAGGTCAAAAGACCTCACCGCTCGATCGGATGTCTTGCTGCATCCCAAGGCACGCACTGGCATCCTGCGCGATTCGGCGATCGTCGGTGCATTTGTTACCATGCATGTCCTGGCACGCTTTGTAGGTGAATCTTTCAAACTGGCTGAGCATGGTACAGATTCATGGCAGCCGTTTGCCTCAACAGTGTCTCGCCTCTGGTCTGGTTGGGAAGTTAGCTCCCTCGTAATTGGTTTTCACGCCTGCTTTTGGATCTCACTCGGATGGATCCTGGCCTTCCTGCCCTACTTTTTATACTCCAAACACATCCACCTCTTCTTTGCACCATTGAACTTCCTGCTTAAGCCCGCCCGCAGGTCGATTGGCGAATTATCACGCCTGGATTTCGATGATGAGAGCGTCGAAGCTTTCGGTGTATCGAAACTCGAAGATCTTGGCTGGGAACAGCTCATGGATGCATATGCCTGCATCATGTGCTACCGCTGCCAGCAGGTCTGCCCAGCCTATAACACCGGCAAGGTCTTATCACCCGCTGCCCTGGAAATTAACAAACGCTATTTTCTGAATTATTATGGGGCTGAAATTTCCGGCGGCAAGGCAAGCCCACAAACCCTGATTGAATTTGCCATTCCTGAAGAGGCTATCTGGGCTTGCACGGCTTGTGGTGCTTGTGTGGATATCTGCCCGGTGAACAACGAACCCATGCGTGATATCCTTGACATCCGCCGCGCCCTCGTTTTGAATGAAAATGCATTCCCTCAACAGCTACAGACTGCTTTCCGCGGCATGGAACGGAATGTGAACCCCTGGAACATCCCTCCCACGGAGCGCTTGAAATGGGCTGAGGGGCTTAACGTGCCCACCATAGAAGAAAATCCGACGCCCGAGATCTTATGGTGGGTTGGTTGTGCGCCCGCGACTGACGTACGCGCCCAAAAGGTCGCACAGGCATTCGCCCATATCCTCGAGCATGCAGGTATGAATTATGCGGTCTTGGGGAAAAATGAGCAATGTACGGGTGACTCAGCTCGCAGGGCAGGCAATGAATACCTTTTTAATGAATTGGCTTCATCAAACGTGCAGATATTGAATGAAGTAAATCCGCGACGGATCGTAACCACCTGCCCGCATTGCCTGCATACCTTGAAGAACGAATATCCAGCGTTTGGTGGGAATTACACCGTGATACACCATACGCAACTAATCCAGGAGCTTATATCGGAAGGCAAAATTCGGCTAGCTTCCCTATCGCCTGATGAGGATCCCAACAATGGGATCACTTATCACGACCCTTGTTACCTGGGCAGGCATAACCACATCATCGACGAACCTCGCACAGATATTAGCCTCCTGGGTGGGGAGTTTACAGAATTACATCGCCATGCGTATAAGTCATTTTGCTGCGGAGCAGGAGGAGCCCAGATGTGGAAGGAGGAAGAGCATGGCCAGCAACGCGTCAATGCCAACCGTTTCGCCGAAGCTCAAGCAACCGGTGCGGACGCACTGGCAGTGGCCTGTCCCTTCTGCCTGATCATGTTGACGGATGCTCAGAAAGCTGCTAACAGCGAGCTGCGGGTTCTAGATATTGCTGAGCTGCTGGCAGCGAGATTGGAGTAAAAAGTGGAGGAAACGAAAAATTTACCCAGCGTTGAGGAGATCATTAAAGATTATCGGCTGGCCTTCCGCAGCCGGCAAGCCAGTTACATTGGCCGGCGAGAAGTATTAAGTGGCAAGGCAAAATTTGGCATCTTTGGGGATGGCAAGGAGCTGCCCCAGCTTGCCATGGCACGCGTATTTCAAAAGGGAGATTTTCGTTCCGGCTATTACCGCGATCAAACCATCACCTTCGCTTCAGGTGTGGCTACCATCCAGGAGCTATTTGCTCAACTGTATGCCACCCCGGATGTAGAAGCTGAACCATCCAGCGGTGGGCGCATGATGGATGCTCATTTCGCTTCACGAAATCTCAACCCTGATGGAAGCTGGAAAGTCTTGACCACTCAATCCAATTCAAGCGGAGATATCTCACCCACTGGGTCACACATGCCGCGTGTGGTGGGTCTGGCTTACGCCTCCAAGCTCTATCGCCAGATTCCCGCACTATCCAAATACACCCAGTTTTCAAATAACGGTAATGAAGTAGCCTTCGCAACCATCGGTAATGCCTCCTGCGCAGAAGGCATGTTTTGGGAAACCGTGAATGCCATCGGTGTCCTGCGCTGCCCTGCGATCATCACCATTTATGATGATGGTTATGGGATCTCCGTGTCGAACGAATCGCAAATTGCCAAGGAAAATATCTCCGAATTGCTGATGGGTTTTCGGCGTCCGCCCGGCGAATGTTGTGACGGATTCGATATTTACACCGTGAAGGGCTGGGATTATCCCACCTTGGTTGAAACCTTCCAGAAAGCATCTCAGGTGGCCCGTGATGAGCATATGCCTTCGATCATCCACGTTTCGGAGCTGACCCAGCCCCAGGGACATTCCACTTCCGGCAGCCATGAACGTTATAAATCCAAAGAACGCCTTGAGTGGGAACATGAATATGACTGTATCAAAAAGTTCCGCGAATGGATCACCGCCCAAGGCTACGCTGCGGACGAGGAGCTGGATCGATTAGAGAAAGAAGACCAGCACACTGTCGAAGAAGATCGGAAGCGAGCCTGGGATGCCTATATGAATCCTATTCTCAGCGAGCGCTCTCAGCTGGTAGTGTTCATCGATCAGCTCGCTGAAGGATCAGCCCATAAAGCTGCCCTGGATCAGATCAAGGAAAAGCTAGCCAATATCCAGGTCCCGTTCCGCCGCGATATCCAATCGGCTGCCATGGCGGTACTCACCGAAGTCCGGGAAGAGCAGCAGCCGGTTAAACAGCAACTGATCGAGTGGAAAGACTCACAGGAAACACTTTACCAGGAACGCTTCGGTTCCCATCTTTACAGCCAATCCAATGAATCAGCCCTGCTGGTGCCGGAGGTTAGGCCAGTCTACTCAGAAAAATCGCCTACATTGAATGGTTATGAGATCATCAATACTTATTTCGATACCGCCTTCGCCCGTGAGCCCCGCTTGATTGCTTTCGGTGAAGACGTCGGCCGGATTGGCGATGTCAACCAGGGCATGCGCGGCCTTCAAGACAAATACGGGGTGCTGCGGGTCACCGATACCGGTATCCGTGAAGCGACCATCATCGGCCAGGCGATTGGTATGGCTTTACGCGGGTTGCGCCCCATTGCCGAGATCCAATACCTTGACTATGTGCTGGTGGCCCTGGAGCTCATGTCAGATGACCTGGCTACCCTGCACTGGCGCACACTCGGAGGGCAAAAAGCCCCGGTCATCATCCGCACGCGTGGTCACCGGCTTGAAGGAGTATGGCATTCAGGCTCGTTGATGGCAGGGCTGATCGATTTACTGCGCGGGATGTATGTTTTGGTACCACGCAATTTCGTCCAGGCTGCTGGCTTCTACAACACCATGCTCCACTCGGACGATCCTGCCTTATTGATCGAGGTTTTGAACGCTTATCGCTATAAGGAGCGCTTACCTGACAATATCGCCGAGATCACCGTTCCCTTGGGAGTGCCGGAAGTCATCCGCCCCGGTATTGATGTCACCTTGGTGACCTATGGTGCCTGCTGTCGCGTGTCACTGGATGCGGCAGATAAACTAAGCGCGTTAGGTATCGAAACTGAAGTGGTCGATGTCCAAACCATGCTTCCTTTCGATTTACACGGGGTGATCCTTGAATCACTGAAGAAGACAGGGCATATCATCTTTATCGATGAAGACGTCCCAGGTGGCACCACGGCGTATATGCTGCAAAAGGTGATCGAAGAGCAGGGTGGCTACTCCTGGCTTGATTCTCCACCCCGCACACTACCGGGCGCACCTCACCGCCCAGCCTACGGCTCGGACGGTGATTACTGGTCAAAACCTAACGTTGAGACCGTGTTTAAAGCGGTGTATGAGCTGATGCATGAGGTCTCACCCGCCGATTATCCGATATTCTATTGACGCAGATGATGTAACCAGACAGGTAAAAAAGGAGGAAACATGGCTACGAAATTACTGATGCCATTATTGGGCGAGGCGGTCACCGACGCCACGATTACCAAGTGGCTTAAAAAAGTCGGCGATAAGGTGGATGAATACGAGCCGATACTCGAAGTAAACACCGACAAGGTCGACACTGAAATCCCCAGCCCAACCTCGGGTGAGATCCTGGCAGAATACGCTGGCGAGGGGGAGGTGGTCAAAGTCGGGTCTGTTTTAGCCTGGATCGGTCAACCTGGAGAGGCTATCCCGGAAGAAGGAGCAACGCCCCCGAAACCTGCAGCAGCAGCACAACCCGTCAGCCAACCAACACCGCAGGCTGCTGTTGCTCCAGCTGCCACAGGCCAGGCTCAACCTGCTCAACCGCGTGAGCTTGGCTTTATCTCACCGGTCGTTGCCAAGATGGCAGCTGAACAAAATATTGACCTGTCAAGAGTACCTGGAACGGGGATGGGCGGGCGTATCACCAAAAAAGATATTGAGAAATACCTGGAAACTCGTTCGCAAGAGCCTGCAGCCCCAACAACTACTACGCAAGCGCTCCAGGCTGCACCCACCCCACCCGCTCCGAGTCCAACCATAATTACACCAGCCATCTCGAGCCTTGCCGGATCTTATACCACCCGACCACAGACACCCATCCGCAAGGCAATTGCCGAGCACATGGTGATGAGCAAGCAGGTCGCACCGCATGTATCCACGATCATGGAAGTGGATATGACCCGCGTCGTTGCTCACCGTGCAGCGAATAAGGAAGCCTATTCAGCCCAGGAGGTGAACCTGACCTTTACCGCCTATTTCGTTCTGGCTTCGGTGGCAGCCTTGAAAGCCTATCCCCTGGTAAATTCTTCCTGGTCGGAGGAAGGTGTCAGGCTATTTAATGATATTAATATCGGCATGGCCGTATCGATGGGCGAGGAAGGCCTGATCGTCCCGGTGATCCGTGGCGCTGATAACCTCTCCCTGCTAGGCGTCGCCAGGATCGTCAATGACCTGGCTGCCAAGGCACGGTCGCATAAGCTGCAGACCGATGAAGTAAAAGGTGGCACATTCACCATTACCAACCACGGTGTGACCGGCTCACTATTTGCCACGCCCATCATTAACCAACCGCAGTGTGCCATCCTGGGTGTGGGCGCCATTCAGAAACACCCGGTAGTGCTCAGCCTGCCTGAGCTCGGTGATGTCATCGCCATCCGTCCGATGATGTACCTGTCGCTCACCTTCGATCATCGCATTATCGATGGGGCAATCGCCGACTACTTCCTCGCCAGGGTAGTGGAGACTTTGCGGGATTGGGCCTGAAAATATTTATCAATAAAATGCTGATGAATAGTTGCTTATAATATCTCCATCTTCGCAATGCATTTTAAGGAGTGGTCATGGAAAATTTTGATGTCGTCGTCGTTGGGGCTGGCCCCGCCGGGTATGTATGTGCCATACGTTCAGCGCAATTAGGACTAAAAACTGCCATTGTCGATAAGCAGTGGCTGGGTGGTGTGTGTTTAAATGTTGGCTGTATCCCATCCAAGGCGTTGTTGAGGAATGCTGAAGTCGCCCATATCCTGCGCGAGCGTAGCAAAGAGTTTGGCTTTTCATTCGAGAACCTGAACCTTGATTACAGCGTGGCGGTCAAGCGCAGCCGCCAGGTATCGGACCGCCTCACCAAGGGCGTGGGTTTTCTGATGAAGAAGAACAACATCACGGTTTATATGGGCAAGGCCAAAGTATCTTCCGCTGATATGGTTATTGTCACCGATAGTGAAGGTAAATTGTCCGAGCTCAAGGCCAAGAACATCGTTATCGCCACTGGAGCTACCACGATGGTACCTCCCGCCTGGAAAGTAGATGGCACTAAAATCGTGACCTATCTGGAAGCAATCCTCCAGCCTACCTTACCTAAATCAGCCATCATCATCGGTGCCGGTGCCATCGGAGTTGAATTTGCCACCATTTGGAGCTCTTATGGTGTGCCGGTGACGATCGTGGAAATGCTGCCGCGCCTTGTACCTCTCGAAGACGAAGAGGTCAGTGCGGAGCTCGCCAAGGCTTTTGCCAAGCGTAAAATAAATATCCTGGTTGGGCATCGGGTTGAATCTCTGCAGGCCACCGATGCAGGCGTCACCCTGCAAGCAGCTGGTGAAAGCGGACCGGTCACCCTGCAGGCTGAGCAAGCACTGGTTGCCATTGGTTTTCGTCCAAATTCGCCTGAGCTTGGCCTGGAAGGGGTGGGCGTTAAGCTCAGCGAAAAGGGTGCGATCGAGATAGATGAACGTATGGCAACCAATATCTCCGGGATATGGGCGGTTGGCGATGTAACCGCAAAGCTGATGCTGGCTCACGTGGGATCGGCCCAAGGCATCATCTGCGCTGAGAACATCGCTGGCGCAGAGACAATCCAGTTGAACTATGAGATGATGCCACGCGCTACCTATTGCCAACCGCAGGTAGCATCATTTGGCCTCACCGAAAGCCAAGCCAAGGAGCGTGGCTATGAAGTAAAAGTGGGGCGTTTTCCCTTCCAGGCCAATGGCAAAGCCCTGGGTTTGGGCGATTATACCGGCTGGGTGAAACTGATCATCGACGCGAAATATGGTGAGATCCTGGGTGGTCACATGATCGGCCCTGAAGTGACCGAGTTGCTGCCTGAGCTGACCATCGCTCAGATGATGGAGCTAACCACGGCTGAAATTGCCCGCAATGTCCATGCCCACCCAACCTTGAGTGAAACCCTTATGGAAGCAGCTCATGCTGCAGAAGGACACGCCATTCACATTTAGGATTTTCATAAGCACACCGGGGCTGTACCGATCTTCTAGGACAGCCCCTTTTTGTATCTACGAAGCTGGATGATGTATACTTGGATTTGAACAACGGTTTAAATAATTCTCGTTCATACGGGAAGAAATTGATTGCTCGGAAAATCTAGAAAAACATCTCGCTCATGACAAAAATCCGCACCTTACTCGCTGACGACCACACGATCTTGCGTGATGGCATCCGGATAATATTGGAAGTCCAGCCAGATATTTGTGTCGTTGGTGAAGCTCAGGATGGCCGGGAGGCGGTGAAGTTAACCAGCCAGCTCCACCCTGATGTTGTTCTGATGGATATTGCCATGCCGTTATTAAATGGATTGGAGGCCACACGTCAGATTCGGCAGGCCAATCCCCAGGTAAAAATCCTCATCCTTACCATGCATGAAAACGAAGATTATATACGCCAGGCATTGGCATATGGTGCCGTGGGGTATTTGCTCAAGGATGCGACTGCAGCTGAATTAGTAGCCGCAGTCCGCGCAGTATATAAAGGGGAGGCGGTCCTTTCTCCACCCGTGACCCGGCTGGTTGTTGAGAACTATCTGCGCTGGGGAGACCTTCAAAAGGACACCTCTAGCGATGGTTTAAGCCCGCGCGAGCGTGAAATCCTTCAGCTGATTGCTGAAGGGTATACCAATAAACAAATCTCAGATATCCTGTCTATCTCCATCAAAACCGTGCAAACCCACCGCATGAACCTGATGTCGAAGTTGGGCTTGCATGACCGCGCAGAACTCATTAAGTACGCAATCCAACGAAAAATCATCGATATCTAAGCTTGCCTAAGGTGTATAACCCAGGTCAATTAAGGTCTTGAATTGATTGCACCTTAGGCAATTTCAGGTATACTATTAATGTGCGTTTTGTCACAATAAGCAGGGGAAACCCTCCTGCTGCCCTCTACATACCAGCTGAATAAGAGGTGGCTCCATGCGATTCCTGTCTCTGAAGCGTTTTGGCATTATTTTGATGCTGGTTGTCGCGATTGGGCTTATCATCTTCATCACATCACATGCCCAAGCGAATTCTCCTGCAGCAGGAGAAGACACGCTACCAGCCGCATCACCGGATTGGGCTTTAGCTGAAAGCATTTCAGCTGGTCCACAGCTTGCCGTAACCCCTCCACCCCCCGCCGAAGATACCTGCCTGAGCTGCCATATCTTGGGCCAAAATAAAGGCCTGTGGACACCGCTGGGTCGCTGGATCCTCTTTGGCGGCTTGGGCTTGGTATTCGTTTTTGGTGTTTACCGCAGCGCCAGCACCTGGGTAACCCGCTCTCCCTGGAAGCCTTTCAGCCAAAGGGCAGTGGGTTGGGTGGACGAGCGCTACCAGGTATCTGAACCCCTCACTAAAGTACTTAAAAAACCCGTTCCAAAATACGCCCTGCGCTGGTTTTACTGCCTGGGGGGGATAACAGCATTTCTCTTTGTTGTCCAGGGGATTACGGGCATCCTGCTGGCTTTCTACTATAAACCAACGCCTGAGGCAGCTTACGCTAGCATCCAGTATATCGAAACTCAGGTATATTTCGGCTCATCGATCCGGGCAATCCATCACTGGTGTGCCAATGCGATGATCGTCGTTTGCGTTGCCCATATGCTGCGTGTGTTCATCATGGGGGCATACAAAAGACCCAGGGAGCTGAATTGGGTTTCAGGCGTCCTGCTGCTGATCCTCACCCTCGTGTTTGGGTTTACCGGTTACCTGTTGCCGTGGGATCAGCGGGCTTTTTGGGCCACGACCGTTGGATCCGAAATCGCTGGTGCCATTCCTGCCATTGGCAACCTCGCCCTGGTATACCTGAGAGTGGGATGGAACGTCACCGGAGAGACGCTCAGCCGTTTCTATGGCTTGCATGTGATCGTAGTACCGTTGGCAACCGTAGCGTTCATGTTCGCCCATTTCCTCATGATCCGCCGCCAGGGGATCGCAAAGCCCTTATAAGTCGCTGAGGAGAACAGCCATGTCTGAAATCGAACACAAACCTGAAGACACCATCCCCTTTTACCCCGATCACATCAAGACCGAATTCTACGTCGTGCTGGGGATATTAGGAGTGGTGCTGATCATCGGCCTCATTGCCCTTTTTAAGCCCGTCGGTGTCGGAGAGCCAGCCGATCCACTCAATACGCCGTTGCACGTCAAACCAGAATGGTATTTCCTCTCGCTGTACCAGATCCTTAAGAAGATCCCTCCCATCGTGCTGGGCATCCAGGGGAAGATCATTGGGGTTGTAGTACCGATCGTGTTGGTTGGCCTGATCTTTCTATGGCCATTTATTGATCGCAAACCTGACAAATCCCGCAAAATTTACCGCATCCGCATGATCTTCGCCATAGTAGCGGTCATAACCATCATTGCCCTGACCATCTGGGGAGAGGTGAGTTAGCCATGAGCCCAATCAACCGCCGCGATTTCATTAAATTGGTTGAAGGAACCCTGGTAGTCGCCGGGACCGCAGTAATTGCCGGACCCGTGGTTGCCTATTTCTATCCCAAGAATCTGCAGGAAACCCCTTCAGAACCAGTCCTGGTATGTAAGGTCAGTGAGCTGCCAGTCGGTGAAAGTAAAACCATCAATTACGGCCGTTACCCGGCAATCGTGATCAACGCCTCTGATGGGCTGCATGCCTTTTCAGCAGTGTGCACCCATTTCGCTTGCATTGTCAAATGGGAAGCCTCCAAGGGTCAGATCTACTGCCCTTGCCATGATGGATATTTCGATCCCATCGATGGTCACGTGATCGCAGGACCTCCTCCGCTAGGATTAACCCCCATCACGGTCAACGTAGTCGGTGACGAAATATTCATTGGAGGTGCAGCATGACTGCTCAAGCCACTACACAACCCGCACCTGCCACACCAGGCACCAACCGCCTCCAGGCAGCCTGGGCGAAAGCCTCACCTGCCATCCGTGATTTCTTTGTTCACGTCCTCGGTCAGGTGAGGATATTAAAGAAAGCCTATCCCGGAATAATGCACTTTATGATCTTCTGGGGAGTAACCATCCAGGTTATTGGCACGGTCATCAACATCCTCAACATGCTCCTGTTCTTCCCCTGGGTGATCACCTTCCCCCGCGGCACAGCCTACCTGTACTATGAGTTGATCATGGACATCGCCGGGGTTATGATCTTACTTGGGGTGACCATGGCGTTCATCCGCCGCCTGTTCATCCGACCCAAATATCTTGAAACCCGTTGGGATGATTACTATGCTTTATCGATGCTGGCACTCATCCCCATCATCGGCTTTATTACCGAAGCGACTCGCCTGCTCTCCGCCAACCCACCCTGGAGGGCATGGTCACCTATCGGGAACCTGGTGGCGAACCTCCTGGCAGCCATGGGGCTGACGCCTGTTGGTGCGGTTCAGCTACATGACATCTTATTTTGGACCCATGCCGGTGTAGCCCTGATCCTGGTTGCCAGCATCCCATTCACCAAGATGCGTCATCTGGTGAACACACCCCTGAATATCATTCTGCACCCGCGTCGTAAAACCGGCGAGATCGAAAAAATCAAGAACATCGATGAAGCTGAAGTGCTGGGTGTCGGAAAGGTTTCAGAATTCACCTCTCAACAGCTCCTGTCTTTTGATGCCTGCCTTAACTGCGGTCGCTGTGAAGATGCCTGTCCTTCCACTATCAGTGGGATGGATTATTCACCCCGCACGCTCATCCAGAGAACGCGCCAGCGCATGGTCGATTCCATCGGGACATCCAAACCAAAGTCCGATGAAGAGATATTCGGAGAGGTATTCACTGATTCTTACGCCTGGCAGTGCACCACCTGTGGGGCCTGTATATTACGCTGCCCGGCGATGATCAATCCAGTGGATGAAGTGGTGGATATGCGGCGCTACCAGGCACTCACCAGCGGGAAGGTGCCTAAATCGGTCGCCGATTCGCTGCGCAATATTGAACGCCAGGGTAATCCCTGGGGTATTCCGGCTCAAGATCGCCTGAATTGGTCTGACGGCTTGAACTTACGCGAGCTTGCCCCTGGAGATGAAGCTGATGTGCTGTATTTTGTGGGTTGCGCTTCCGCTTTCGACGATCGTAACAAAAAGGTCGCCCGCTCCTTTGTCCACCTGTTACAAAAGGCCAACGTAAACTTCGGGGTGCTGGGTTTCGACGAAACCTGCTGCGGAGAGACAGCCCGTCGCATGGGTAATGAATACCTGTTCCAGGTATTTGCTGAACAGAACCTGGAAGCCATGAGCAAAATAAAATTCAACCGTATCGTCACCCAATGCCCCCACTGCTTTAATACGCTCAAAAACGAGTACCCCCAGTTTGGGAGTGCGTATAAAGTACAGCATTACACAGAATTCCTGCTGGAGCTGGGGCTGAACCAGTTTCTCTCACCCGACGGGAACAAGGTCGAAGGACGACTAACCTACCATGATTCCTGCTACCTCGGCCGCTATAACCAGATTTATCAGGCGCCCCGCAGCCTGTTAAAAATGGCGGACATGACTCCCATCGAGCTACCTCGCATGGGCGAAAACAGCTTCTGCTGCGGTGGCGGCGGTGGGCAGATGTGGCTGGAGACGGATCCCAACACGCGCATTAATCACCGGCGGCTGGGCGATGCACTAGAGGTGAAGGCAGACGTGGTCGCAACCGCCTGCCCCTACTGCCTGATTATGTTCGACGATGCCATCCGTTCCAAGGGATTGGGTGAACAGTTACAGGTAATGGACATTGCAGAGGTTTTGGAGAGACGGTTGGCTGTATAGTTAGGTGATTAATGGTGAGCGAGGAGGTAATGTGATGAACACCCAATGGTCACTTGATACCCATGGCGACCCGCTTGGAACCGTCAGGGAGCTGCTCATGGAAATCTGGTCCCTGGCTGACCTGGCAGGTATGTTGGTGACCATGCCCGATGGTAGAGAGTCGAGAGTTATCCCAAGGTTTATTACCGATAAAGCATCCATTGACCGGATTAATCCATTCAAGCCTCTCATGGAGATGAATATTGCCAGGTTAATACCTGGGATTCTCGACAATCATCCGCATGCATGGATTGGTGCGCTGCTACGACCCTGTGAGCTGCGCGCCTTGATCGAAATGACGAAGCATACCCAGATGAACCTGGATCATCTACTAACGATCACGGTTGACTGCCTGGGAACATTGCCAGCCGATGAATACGAGTGGCGACTCGAACGGATGGCAAAACAGCATGTATCGGGTGAGATTGATTCTCCTGATGTAAATGATGAGCTCGCCCAGGAAGCTTTGAAGTTTGCCAGGCAAGGCGGTGTCATCCCATATCGCTATCGTCCAGCCTGCCAGGTGTGTATCTCGCCGGCTGCGGGTCAGGCAGACGTAAATATTCAAGTCCTGGGGCTGCCTGTCCGCCAGCAGCTGCTGTTATCCATCTCAAAGGAAGCGTTTGCCAGCGGAATCAACCGCGGAAATATCACTCTCAAGCCTGCAGAAGGAGGGTTAATCCTGCAGCATGATCATATCGTAGAAAAGATGGTTGAGCGCCATCAACGGACAATGGAGCGAGTTAATGAGGGTCTGGGCAGTCTGCTACCCTCCGATGTGGATGCGGTCATCGCGCAGCTGGAAGGTTGTGGAGACTGTCAGGCTTGCATGGACGTGTGTCCCATCTGTTCTGTAGATAAGCCTCACCGCGACACCAACGGACATTATGACCGAATGCAAATAATGCGCTGGCTGATCTCGTGTGCTGGCTGCGGAATGTGCGAGCAGTCTTGCCCTGATCACCTTCCAACTGCAGCCATCTTTGCCCATATCCGCCAGCAGTTGGACCTGGAGTGGCAATATCTGCCTGGTAGCTCAACAAACGACCCACTCCCAAATATGTAGAGGACTATCATCATCCATTGAGTCCACTCCTCTGAATTTGCTTTTTCCAATTGTGTTGACAATCCATATTTAAAGTCATAGAATAGATGTAACATAACGCCCCCACGTCGATAAAAACAAATTTCTTAGCAAGAAGAATGGAGGTGCATTGGATTCCATTTAATTATTAACGACCGATTTCTGTCCGGCCGCCAGAAATAGTATCAGACAAATCAGTCATTGCGTCAAAGGAGGAAGATATGTGGATTCTCCGGGTTAACATGAATGATCAGTCTTACAGGGTGGAGCAATTACCAGAAGCGTACAAGTTCTTGGCCGGGCGAGCACTCACCTCAACCATCATTGCAGAAGAAGTCCCGCCTCTCTGCCATCCATTGGGAAACAACAATAAAGTCGTTTTTTCACCTGGGATCGTTACCGGTACTCCAGCCCCCACCTCTGCCCGTATCTCTGTGGGTGCTAAATCTCCCCTCACGGGAGGAATCAAGGAATCCAATGCGGGTACAGCCTGGGGTTCTGATCTGGCAGACCTTAACATCCGGGCGTTGATCCTCGAGGGGCAACCACACCAAAATGGAGATTATTGGGGATTACATCTCTCGTATGATAAGAAATCCGCTAAACCAAAAGTAAAATTTTTCAATGCGACCAGATATACCAATCAACCGCTTGCCAAAGTATTTCCAAAACTTTACCAGCGCTTTGGAAAAACTGTCGCAATTGGTGGTTGTGGTATTGCCGGTGAACGCGGTTATGCAAATTCAGGCATCGTATTCAACGACCTGGCGGGACGTGCCACTCGCTATGCAGGCCGAGGCGGCATGGGAGCAGTCCTGGGAAGCAAACGCGTAAAGTTCATAATTCTTGATTGTAAAGGTGCTCCGGGAGTAAAGATGGCGAATCCTGACCTGTTCGAACAGGGCAGGAAGAAGATCACTGAATCAATCCAAACCCATGACCTGACAAAGCCTAAGGGAGCCCTGAATACCTATGGAACAGCCGTCCTAATCAACATTCTGAATGAGGCCGGTGGCTTACCTACCCGTAATTTCACCGATGGGCGTTTTGAAGGTGCGGCCAAGATAGCCGGTGAAGCAATTTTCGAAGGCAATAAGCAGAGACTGGGCAAGGAGCTGTACAACCACGCGTGCAGCCCCGGTTGCATCATCCAATGCTCAAACACGTGGTATAAGGCAGATGGCTCGGAGCATGTTTCCTGCGTTGAATATGAATCTGATTGGGCATTAGGCGCTGATTGCGGCATTGACAATCTTGATGATATTGCCGAAATGGTTCGCCTGTGCAATGATTACGGCCTGGATACCATTGAGACGGGTACAACCCTGGCGGTTGCCATGCAAGCTGGCGTGATTCCCTTTGGAGATGGAAATGGTGCCATCAAGCTCGTTAAAGAAATGGGCAAAGGCACTCCCCTCGGGCGCGTCTTAGGTAGTGGGACGGATGTCACCGGTAAAGTATATGGGTTAACCCACGTGCCTACCGTGAAAGGCCAATCTATGCCAGCTTATGAGCCGCGCGCTGTAAAGGGCATCGGCGTCACCTATGCCACTACTCCCATGGGTGCCGATCACACGGCAGGCTATACCATCGCTCCGGAAATTATCGGTGTAGCCGGAAAAGTTGATCCCCTCACCTCAGATGGCAAGGCTGAGCTCAGCCGTGCTTTCCAGGCAGCCACTGCGTTTATCGATTCTTCCGGGCATTGCCTGTTCATCGCCTTCCCGATTTTGGATATCGTGGCTGGTTTTGAAGGCATGGTGGAAGAATGCAATGGGGTGCTTGGCACAAGCTGGACCACTGCCGATGTTGCGAAATACGGCGATGCTGTCCTTAAAAAGGAGCGCCAGTTTAACAAAGCTGCTGGTATCGGAACGGGGGCTGACCGGGTTCCTGAGTTTATGAAGACTGAGCCGCTTCCACCTCATAATCAGGTCTTCGAAGTAACTGACGAAGCATTGGATTCGGTTTTTACGAACCTTTAAGCACTTAGCTGATTGGGCAGGGTAGTCAGCCTACCCTGCCCTTGATGCAAGAATAGATTTCTGATCTATCTCAATTGGCTCAAGGCTGTTTCATGGTAATCACCATCAAACTCTTTGCCTCACTTTCTCGATTCTCGCCCGGCGGATTACCTGGTACTCCATTTGAGGTCGATATTCCTCCCTCAACGAGCTTGCGTCAATTAGCTGACCGGCTGCGTATTCCTGCGGAGGAGATGAAAGTTGCCTTCGTCAATGGACTGATTTGCGACCTTGATCGGATCCTGCAACCAGGTGACGAGGTAGGTTTTTTCCCTCCTGTTGGTGGGGGTTAGGTTGATGGAAATTAAAGTTGACACATGGCTGTATGGAGATTTATCGCAATTTAGCGGTGAAGCTAACCAGGGTAGCTATGCCAATATTCAAGTAAGCCTGAACGCGGGTAGTACAGTCAGGGATTTACTGGCAAAACTTGCCTTACCCACCGAGAAACGGGGGATCACATTTATCAATGGTAATTTGAGTGCATTACCAGGTTTACAGCCCGATTTAGATCACGTATTACACAACGGCGATCGAGTAGCATTTTTTCATTTACGCAGCATGTGGCCCTACCAGTATCGTTCTGGCGCAGCTATGACAGGAGAACTGTCAGCTGCCATACAAGCGCGCACCGATCAGGGGATATCGCATACGACCTGATTAGGCTGTTAGCACGCCAATTCCTGTATTACGCTAATTCACATCCTGCCCAAGCCAGAGTGTTTGTTTAGAATTCCACATTATCACGGTTATCCATCCGGTTTTATCAGCTATAATTCCGTCACTTTTTTATTACAACCCAAGAAATTGAAGGTTTTCGTCGTCTGGCGCGTCTAATCTCTCAAGATGCCCAATCATGACACTTTCCAACTGACCCATATGGCACGTATAGCCCAACAAGAGCACCTCGACACACAAGTACAGCTTGAGAAGCTGTTGGGTGATTATTATCCATCCATCCGCAGGTTGGCACATTCTATCCTGGACGATCTGGATGAAGCCGATGATGCTACCCAAGAGACCTTTATCGCTGCGCACCGCTCAATTTTTGATTTCCGGGGCGAATCCAATCCGAAAACCTGGTTGTTTTCGATCGCCATTAATGTCTGTCGTGGCAGGCTGCGCAAGCGTAAAGTCCAGCGCTACTTACACAATACTTTGTTGTCACTGCACTTGCTGACCGATCAGACTCCTTCACCCGAGCAATCTGCCATCACCAAGGAGGCTAAGGAAAGTATCTGGAAAGCTGTCGATAAGCTGGATGAAAAGCACAAGCTGCCGATTATCCTGCGCTATGTGCACGAGCTAAGTGCGGCAGATATTGCAAACATGCTCCATATCAGCGAGGGTACTGTGCATTCGCGGCTTCATTATGCTCGCAATAAATTACAAACCTTGATTGGTCCAACAGCTCCTACCCAGGAGGCATTCCATGAAACTACCCGTTGAACTATCGCATGCCGAAGCCAGGAAACTGATCTCAAAAGCTCTGGATAGTAAACTGGACCATGCTCAAGCGGAAACACTTGAGCAGCACCTGCAAGATTGTGGTGAATGCCGGGCATACGCGGCACAGCTCGAAACGCTTGATCATAATTTAAAACATGAATTAAGGAACCGCTGGCCAGAGCAAGATTCAAGCAGCTCACGGGTGGCTGCTGTGTATGATGAAATTCAACCTGCCCTGAAGCGCAACAAGCGTAAAGATAGTCGAGCTGTCACGCTACGCAGCCTGGGATGGAGTGCCCTGGCAATTGTGCTCATCGCCAGCCTTGCCTGGACCATTAAGACCCTGGCACCCATCCCTTCCCAGGTACCAGCAGAAGAAACCACAGTTGAACCTACCTCACCTGTCCTTGAGGCGAGCCAGGTGATCACACCTACCCAAGCGGTCATCGCCAACACAGCTGAGGGTTTATTGACCGGGTCCTGGAGTGCCACTACCGATTTTGGTCAACTTATTTTCACTGTAGATGAAGCACCTGCAAGGATCACGCGCATTGATTACCTGTTTACCAATTGGAGCTGTGGTGAGATCACTCAAACCTCGGAAATTGTGGATGCTTCGAGCTGGCTATTCACTGGCAACCAGTTTACAGCCTACTCAACCTTTGACCGGGATGGTCAGCTGACCATGGAAATTAATGGCTCTTATGATCCTGCAAGCCAGAAATTAACGGGCACATGGCAGCAAGCCGCTCAAGGCAGTCTTTGTTCGGGGCCATGGGAGGCTTTGCCAGCCACCATCGCTGCGCCGAATCTTCCCAATGCTCCTGCCAGCCAATTCCCGAACCTGTTGATCACCTTCGCCGCCTCCCTCCCCAGCTCACCCACAAAAATGATGGTGTACCAGCAGCAACTATCAGAGGCAGTCAATGCGGAAAGCGCCCGGCAGGTTGCAAACGAGTGGGGCGTGGCGGGCGGGGTCTATTCATCACCCAGTGAAGGAATGAACGACACCATCTTTGACGTCATGGACGGGGCGCGTTTTATCCGCTTTTTGAACTTCCCCGATCAGTTTATCTATACCGTGGGGTATGCCAGTCCAAATTATGGCAGTGCGTTAATGGATAATGGTCCCCTGCCATCCTTTGATGAACAGGTATCGATTGCTGAGAGCTTCCTGAAGCCCCTGGGTATCCTGGATATGCCTTATCGGACCGTCCCCATGGAAACCGAACGGGGTATGGTGGCCTTCATCCCTCTGCTGGATGGTTTCCCCGTGATCCAAGAAATCGGCGTGGATCGCAGCAATATTGGCTGGATAGATGTTAAAGTTAACACACCCGGTAATGTGACCATGGTACAGTACAGCGACCACGAATATCTACCAATTGGAGAATATCCCATACTCACCGCAGAGCAAGCCTGGGAGCGATTTACCGCCGATACGAGCTTCCAACACTCCCGCTATGCGGTGCTTTCTCCGGAAGGGGAGAACTCCTACCAGACCTGGCTGCATAAATACAAGCCAGGGCAAGAGACAGAAATTTACGGCTGGGTGGAAGGTCACCAGCCAGCGGAGGTAGGCACACAGCCATTGGTGATGATCAATAACCTGCCCCTCATCGGGGACATCACCGGCCTCGTCCCCGACAATCCATATGATATTCGCTTCGTGCATGCCTGGGGACAGATTCAAGGTAGCCCCACAGATGGCGTCGCCTTGAGAGTCCAGGGCTGGGAAGACTCAACCTTGGCTGATGAATACATCACCGGCACGCTCACCACCCAGGCAGGCCAAACTATTCTCGTCAACCCTGTCCGTACCCTTCTGTTGATCGAACCCCCGCCTGACATTCCAGATGGAATGCAGGTGGGCATCCAGGGAGTGGTCCTGATGGCCAATCAACCTGCATTGAACTGGAAATTCATCGAGACCGGGCAAATGCACTTATCTTATGGAGCTTCCAATTCCTGTGGGGGAGGTGGAAGTGGTGGAGGTGGATCAGCCAACGCCGACTTTGGCGGCGGACGATTTTCACAGTTCAATGTTGATGGTCAGGATAGCCAGGCAACCGTTCAGGAAGACCCGCCTTATAAACCTGGCGATGCACTGGATGCTGTTGAAAGCCGGGTTTACGTGACACAACACATCTACCTGGGTGGCTCAACCTCACTGGATGTGATCTTATCTCCTGACCCTTCGTCCTCCCCGGACCAAAACTGGGTGTATTCCCTGATTGGCGAAAACCTAAAGGGCATTGAGCAATATAACAACCTCCCCATCCGCATCTGGGGGCAGGTAGATCGCCTGGAACCGAATACCGTGTATGTGGAAGTGAGTCGATTTGAACCTGTCTACCCTGGTGAGCAGATCCAGGCCTGGTCGGGGACTGAGCAGATCACCAACCTTGATGGGCAGGACGTAGTTTTATTCACCACTTTGGCGGGAGAAAGCTACGTGCTCAAATCCTCGCTAGTATGGGGAGCGGAAGGTAATATCATTGGCAGGCTGGGTGACCTGATCGAAATCGAAGGCTACCTCATCCCTGACCAGCAGATGGGCGGATACACTCTTATGCAGGACATCGCTGGTACTGCGCAGCCAGATGGTATCGTGGATAGCGCCATAGTACCCGTCCTGGATCACAGCCAGGACCTGGCTTCGAACCCCGGTGCTGTACTGCAAGGCACACTTACCATCGAAACGGTCGAGCTGGCATATGATGCCATTAACCTTGACCGTTGTAATCCATCAGCAGCAGATGACCCTAATCTGGTGCCCTGGTTGGTGGTACAGCCCATGTGGGTTTTCAACGGGCATTTCGATGATGGCCGCAGGTTTATTGTTCAAGTCCAGGCACTGCCTGAGGAGTTTCTCAAGTAGCTGGCAGCCTCCCAAATTTTAATTTTTATCTGCCCTTGTATCTGACCATCCATTTCTTATCGAGGCAGTTAATGGGGAAGGCCGCGCATCATAATTAGGAAATATTTGCTATCAGTTACTAAATCCTGGATGTTGGTGCTAGAACGATTGGGAGAGAGAAGAAAGCTTACCGGTCAACCAATAAGAAGTTATAAAACTCGCTTGCCAGCTGCATCACACGGCCATATTCTGCCCGTTCGCGAACCACTGCCAGGTTCTTATCCGCTGCCTGCTTACGTAATTGTAAGTCAGCGATCGCCTTGAGAATTACTCCCGAGAGAGCTCGGGGATCGCCCGGATCAACCAAAAAACCATTCTCCCCTGGCGTGATCCACTCCCGCAAGGATTCGATATCCCCGGCGATTGGGAAACATCCGCATGCCAGGGCTTCCAGCATGGTATTTGGGGTGCCATCATGGGTGGTGATGGATACCATAATTTCAGCCCGCCTGAACAGGTCTGCCATTTGCTGCTTGCTCTGCGGCGGTAGCAGCTCCACAGCCTGACAGATCTTTAGCTCAGCCATCCATTTTTCAGCCTGGGCTTCACCAGCCATTGCCGGGCAGACGAAACGGACATGCGGATGCTTTTCAAGAATCAAGGGAATGGCATTGAAGAACGTGTCATTCCTGACGTATGCCCGAAAACCGCGCGGATTAATTACCGTCAACGACATGTCGCTCGTTCTCGGTGCCTGACTGGCTGGTTCAGGTCTGGTGGCTGGATAAAAAATATCCATCTGCACACCTCCTCCACCGGGCAGCACGATCTTGGGCTTCGCTGCCTCAAAGCCGAACTCAACCGCCAGGCGTTGGTCACGCTGGCAATCCGTGTGCAGGGCATCCGCTGAAGCCATCGCCCGGCAGGTAAGATCATACATCGGGCGGGTCGAGCGGGCATGCAGAGTAAAATCATTGCCCCACACCGAGATTATCAAGGGTGGTTTCTTTCTCTTGCTTGTCCAATTTACGCTGCCCTGCATTGCCATAGCTGCCAGCATGCCTTCATAAGGGATACGCATGGCATGCACCAGGTCGGGTTGGATCGAGTTGATCAACCCGACCAGGTATTCTGCTGCCCGGGGTAATGCATATGGCACAGATCGATGCCTGATCAGCGTGCGGAACTTGACCGGCAGGATCCGGCGTAACAAACGGCTGCTGGCGGTTCGATTCTTACCTTTATACATGCCTTCCATGGGCAACGGGATTGTATTGATGGATGCCAAACCAGCCACCGGCTCACACGGAAATGTAGACGCTAGATGCACCTCGTAACCGGGTTGGATGAAATGGTTTATCCAATTCAGGGAAATCGGCGAGCGTCCATCAGCGACAAACAGGATTCTCATCTGCCAAAGGGTACAACATTTCTGCCAGAAAAGCAATAGCCAGTGTCAAAGAGCCCAAGGCACCTGAGTGCTTGACATTGCAGGTGGAAATCCTTATCCTATCTATTATCACCTGAAGTTATCAGCATTCGATATTTCGTTCTTAAGGGAGAAAACCGTATGAAATATACCACGAACATCCAGGCATTTTTAAACTCGCCCGAAAACCTGGAAAGCCTATACCAGAGCGCCAGACAAGCTAATGAAGAAGCCGAATTCCGTACGGATTTTCAGGAAGTATTCGATAAGAGCCCGGATAATATCCTGTTAGCTGCCTGGAACGCCCGGTTTATGCAGATGCCGCTCTTAAAAGTAAAACGGACAACCAATTGGCTGCTGGCAGTGATCCTCGGCCTCGTCACGGGGGCGATCCTGTGGGCGATTTCAGACCCTAGCCTGACTATTAAAAACGGAGCGCCATACATCACCCTCCTTTGGTCACCGATCGCGACCATCCCAACCTTGATTTTCCTGTCAGCGATATCCAAACGAAATTATCTATATACAGGTTTAATTGCCCTTGCCTTGATCGTGGCTGGCGTATACGCGCTAGTGATGGCACCCCGTATGTCTAGCTACCCAAGCAACGATTATCTCATCCTGATGCTCTTCGTGTTACCGCTCTTATGCTGGATGGGTCTGGGAATTGCAGTGTTGAAATTTAAATCATCAACCAACAACCGATTTTCCTTCCTGATTAAATCCATCGAGGTGATCATCACTGCCGGCGTCTACCTGATCTTTGGGGTAGCGTTCGGCATGATCACCATCGCCATGTTCGCCGCCCTGAATGTCACCTTCCCAGATGTCCTCATGCGGCTAGCAGTAGCTGGTGGTTTTGGACTGATCCCTATCATGGCTGTGGCGACGATGTACGATCCACTGTTACAACCAGAAGCTCAAGATTTCAGCCAGGGGTTGAGCAAGTTTATTTTCACCATGATGCGACTGTTGCTGCCACTCACATTGATTGTGCTGGTCATATATTTGCTGGTCATCCCGTTCAATTTCATGGCGCCTTTCCAGAACCGCAACCTGCTCATCGTTTATAACGTGATGCAGTTCGCCATCATCGGCCTACTCATCGGTGCCACACCACTAAAATTAGACGACCTGTCGGAAAAGTTGCAAACCTGGCTACGCAGGGGGATCCTGGCAGTCGCCATCCTGGCACTGGTCGTCAGCCTTTACGCCCTCTCGGCAGTAGTCTACCGGACAGTTGGTGATGTGCTCACCTTGAACAGGTTGACAATCATTGGCTGGAATATCATCAACATTGCCATCCTGTTCGTGTTGATTTATACTCAGTTCACGAAAACAAGCCCCGCCTGGCATGAGCGCTTGCAGCATGTTTTTAGCAGGGCAACCACGGTTTATTTGATCTGGTCGGTTTTTTTGGTCCTTGCATTACCATTGATATTTAGATAGCATGTTTTCAGTTCTGCTTGTTGAAGATAATTTGCACCTCCGCCCCGCCCTCAAGGCGGGGCTTGAGGCTCTTCAGGATGTATCCGTCAGATACGACTGTAGCAGCGGGGAAGAAATCCTTGAATACTGCCTGCAGACTGAGCTCGACTTGAGTTGTTCGGTGATCCTGATGGACGTGCAGCTGGCAGGCTCCCTCAATGGCATCCAGGCTGCCATCGCCATCCGTCGTGAATTTCCACGCTTCCCGGTCGTTTTTTACTCCATCCAGGATGAAGATAACTATTATCGCGAATTCAGGCTATCAGGCATCCTCTCCAATTATGCTTATGTAAAAAAATCCAACTTCCTGCTGCCCGAAATGCTCTTGCCCTTGTTAAAAATCGCTACCAGCGGGGGAAATTATATTGATCCCGAGATCGATGCCAGAGTACGTGAAGTACAGGTTAGAGATGAGAACAACCCGCTCGACCTGCTTGAACCCAATGAGCGCGAAGTGGCACTGATGCTCGCCGATGGAATGACAAATGAACAGATCGCCACGCGCATGGGGTTCAGGGATAAACGGACTATCAGCCGTATCAATGGCCAGATCTACAGCGTTTGGGGACTGAACCTATCCACCACCGATGAGAAAGTCGCCCGGACCCGGGCCGCCATCATCATGCGGGAGAGGAAAATCCTGTACTGGGACGATAATGGTGAGATAATCGAAGGAAAGGTATAACAGGGCGTCAACAGATTGATAATCCTATCGATGATCGTCTAGATATAATCTCTCAGTAACATGTCCACTGAAATACTACTAAACTGGATGGTCCTGGCTATCTCGATATTCAATACCATCCTGCTTTTATGGCTGGGTTTGACGGTGTTATTAAACGCAGAGCGTCGCACGCCGGGCGTATGGATAGCAGGAGCAGGATTATTGATGGGCAGCCTGTTCTTCCTCAACCATACAGCCATCCTGAGCGCTGGTCCGTTGCAAACCGATGCCAGGATGAACCTGATGTGGCAGACGGGCTGGATCCCCGTTGTGACGATGCCCTATGCCTGGTACCTGGTGATGCTCTGGTATTCCAGCTTTTGGGATGATCCACACAGCTCGATTAGGCAGCGGCATCAGATCCCATTGATCCTGGCAACCTTGTTAGCCATCAGTACGGTGGGATTAATCCTCATTTTTAATGCCCTACCATCCTACAACCAGGCCGTTCAGCTGGACCTCGGTGAGGTTCTCGCTGTCGGGGATATCCCCATATTGATGGTCGTATATCCCATTTACTTACTGCTTTGTATGGGTTTTTCCCTGGATGTTCTGCTTCATCCAGGTATGCCTGTGCGGTTAATGGGGCAGCTTGCCCGCCAGCGGGCACGACCCTGGCTACAGGCAGCAACGCTTTCATTGCTATTTGTCAGCTTATCCGTAGGCGCCATCATCATGTGGGGGATTTATCAATCGAACCAGGGAATTAGTGCTTCAGTTTTCAGCGAAGCGATCTCAATTTTTGATCTGGCCATCGATGTCTTGCTGGCGATAACCATCATCTCGATTGGTCAAGCTATTATCTCGTACGAGATCTTTACCGGGAAAATATTGCCCCGCCAGGGGTTAAAGAGGTATTGGTACTGGGCGATTGTCCTTTCACTTGGTTACGCAGTTTTTGCCTCCTTTGCCTTGGTTAACCAGTTCGAATCGATCTACCTGATCCTGATAAGCATCTTCCTGATCACAGGAATCTATGCACTGGTGGGCTGGCACTCATTTGTTGAAAAGGAAAACCACCTCAAAAGCCTGCGTCCATTTCTAACCAGCCAACATTTGTATGATCAGCTTATCTTTCGAAACCCGGAAGCCTTCAATCGTGAAATTACAAATGCCTTCCATACCTTATGTAAGGATGTATTGGGAATCAGGCAAGCCTACCTGGTGCCGCTGGGCATCTTTGGCCCGCTGGCTGGAACAAAAATCTCATTTCCCGAACGAGTCGACTCGAAAGACGATCAGGGTATCGAGCAGGAAATCCATGCCATCAGCACATCCAAGCTGGGTGCCGTCCCGCAGCTGCTACCTGGCTCGAAACACCTGGGACAGAATCCCCTGGCGATTGCTTTATGGAGCGAACGTGGCTTGATCGGTATGCTCATCCTGGGTGACAAACAAAATGCAGGACTGTTCACTCAGGAGGAAATTGACATTGCACGGACAGTGGGAGAGCGATTGATCGATAGCAAAGCTACCAACGAGCTTACCCACCGGCTAATGCAGCTTGAACGCCAGCATCTCGCAGAGACCCGGGTGGTGGACCAGCAAACCCGACGTACCTTGCATGACGACATCCTGCCACGTATCCACTCGCTGATGATCAAGCTATCTGGCTCACCTGCAGGCAACCCAGAAGCCGTGCAGGAAATGGGTGAGATCCACCACCAGCTTTCAGATATGATGCGTAATCTACCAGCAGTGCAGGATCCTGAGTTAGCCAAGCTAGGGCTGGTCGAAGCGCTGAAATCTTCGGTTGCCCACGATTTTGAACATTTTTTTAATACTGTAACATGGCAGGTGAGTGAAGGGGTTGCTAAAAATTCGCATGCATTTACCCCCCTTGTGATGAATGTCATCTATCACGCCACTCGCGAAGCCGTACGCAATTCTGCCCACCATGGCCGGCTACCCGGCTCGGACCAGCCCATCAACCTGTGCATCAGCATGAAATGGAGGGATGGGATACTCATCGAGATATTGGATGATGGGATTGGTTTTAATCCCGCGATGATCGCTCCTCATGCGGATGGCCATGGGATGAGCTTACACAGCACGCTGATGGCCATCATCGGTGGCTCTTTGGCTTGGGAGAGTATCCCAGGAAAATACACAAAAGTTACCATCAACTTGCCAGTTTGAAATATGTCCTAATAACCAGTTGACACACTTTTTATTAGGATTACAATTAAGCACAATTGGGGGATGGATTCTGCTACATAGTTTCTTCATGTCCGAGAGATCATGAAATGAGGAGGGTGTCATGAACGGACTGTTTTCAAACTTAAGAAGTGTAAAGAAATATTGGCGAGCGAGCTCCCTGATAGTAATCAGTGGTGTAGCTTTGTTAATCGTGACTGGATTACTATTTAGCCTGCATACCATCTCAGCCAAAGCAGCAAACACAAAAGTAGGTATGATCATCCTCGGATCCATTACGAATAATGGCTTCAACTGGCTCAGCTATCAGGGGTTGGTACGTGCAGAAACAGAGTTTTCTGTTATCGGAAACCTGTACATAGCGAACAACGAAGGCGAGATTGAGTTAAAAACGACGCAGTGTGTTGCAGATGACAATGACCTGTGTATCGGTGTGGGTTTCCTGACTCAGGAAGAAATTTCCGCAGCCGCTGCTGCTTATCCCACCACTTATTTCGCTATTGTTGATGCAGCATCTAGCATCTACCCGACTAACCTTCGCTCGCTGTTATTCGCCTCCGAAGAAGTCGGCTACCTGGCTGGTACGTTGGCAGGCCGAATGAGTCAATCCGACACCATTGGAGCTTTGGGTGGTTGGGAAATCCCGTCCGTAACTCCCTTCATTGAAGGATATGAAAATGGAGCTTTGTGTACCAATCCAGAAATCACCACGATCATCAGCTACACAAATGACTTTTATAATCCAAAACTTGGTTCTGAATACGCTCAAGGAATGATTGGACGTGGAGCAGACGTGATTTTTGCAGTAGCTGGGCCTACCGGTGACGGAGCCATCCTGACCACAACCCAATCTGGAGTATGGGCAATCGGTGTGGACACCGACGAATACTATACCTTATTCATGACGGGTACTGTCGAAGGGGCCGAATATCTTTTAAATAGTGCGATGAAGCGTACAGATAATGCAGTATTCCTGACGATTTCCGACGTGGTTTCGGGGACGTTTACATCGGGATCGGTCATTTACAACCTTGAAAGTGGTGGAGTCGGGCTCGCCCCCTTCCATGAAGCAGATCCAGCGGTACCGACGGAGACTAAAATCTGGCTTAATCTCATCTCACAGGCAATCATCTCGGGAGTGATACACCCGCTTGAAAAGGATAGCCCCTGCCTCGTGATGAACCAGCTCTATCTGCCATTAGCCCGTAGATGATGGAGTATTACATTCAAGGAGCTTGTTCAGCACTTCGATAAATACACGAACCATGGCTTCGACATTGATCTCATCCGCCACAATGCGATAGGAAGCTGCGCCCATCTGGCGGAGCCTGGTCCTGTCCGACAACGCCTGTTGAAGGGTATTTGTTAAGGCTGCTAAGTCTCCTGGGGGAACTTGCCAGCCATTTTCTTTTCGTACCAGGTCATCCTGAGTGCCATCACCCTGGGCAACGACCACTGGCAACCCTTGGGCCATGGCCTGCTGGATGGCTAACCCGCCCGTACCTGGCAAAACAAACAGGTCAGCTTGTGCGTAATACGGAATCAGTTCCTCGCCTTGCCTGGCACCGGGGAATTCTGCAGCTGGGTAGAGCTGAGTAGCCAAATCTACCAGCCTAGACTTTTCCGGACCATCCCCAACGATGACCAGGTGGGGTTGAAGACCCTTCGGGAGACTGGCACACGCTCGAAGCAACAGGTCGATGCGTTTACGTGCCTGGAGGCGACCGACGAAGAGCACATTTGGTTGGCTGTCTGCCTTAATTAGCCGGAGAGGAGGGGCTGATTCGGGTGCTGGGTCAACGGCGTTGCATGCCACGTAAACCTGCTCGGAGGGTAATCCTAATTGACGGTATTGTTCAGCACCCTGTCGGCTGTAGGCAATGATCGCATCCAGTGAGTGCAATATACTTAACCGTTCTCGGGCACGAAAACCTGCCAGGCTACCTGTAATGGCTGGGGCACCCAGTCCCCAACCAACCACCTTCCTGCCCTGCGCATGCATCCAGCGGATCGCCTGCCGTGTGGTGGGATAGCGGGGGTTGGCTTCAACAATCAGGACATCAGGTTGCCAGCTTTGCAGCCACTCCAGGAATCCTGGCTGCCAGCAGACAAACAAGGACGAGCTAGGGTCACTAAAATAACGGTTCGAAATACGGACTAATTGGGCAGTCTGCAGTTGGTTTACAGGTGCAATGCCCTCAATGGGAAGAGGCTGACCGGCAAGGACGCTCAGTCCCGCCCGGCAAGAACCAGCCAATAAATCGAGAAAAGCAGCCCGATAGGTGGGTATTACCCGCTGCTGTAAACCCAGCCTGCCCGGGAAGGTGTCGCTGTTCATAGCTGCATTGCTTCCAGATACCCTTCCACCATCCGATCGATCCCAAAGGCTACTTCAGCCCTACGTCTGGCAGCGAGGCGATAATCAGCCTGAAAATCGAGAATGCGGTTGACTGCCACGGACAACCCATCAAGATCGGGAGGGTCCAATTTCCAAGGGTCACCGCCATAAGGCACCAGCAGACCTGAGCCCTCGGTCACAATCTCGGACAAGGCACCCGTATCGAAGCCCGCTACCGGCAAACCACAAGCCAGGGCTTCGATGACAGAATTTGGGCAGGCTGGGTTGATATCTGCAGCGAATAAAACATGGGCAGAGCGGTCAATTTCGGGGATGATCTCAGCTGGCACCTGCCCGGTGAAGTTCAACATAAGATTGGTGCGAGCGATCCATTCCTGTTGTAATGCCTGGGATACACGCCCCACCACCACGACCTCAATTTCGCGCTTGAAGTTGTCACGTAAGAGTTCTCCCAGCCGGACGGCATTCTGTAAACCAGCTTCATAACCACTGCCCAGGGTGCCTTCCACCACCAGGATGCGGTAGTGTTCAGCAGGCAAATCCCCTTCACCTGTAGGGGTGTAATGTTCCAAGTCTACGCCATTGTGAACCACCCGATACTCAACCCGGGTTTTTCCATACACCTCTTCCCACCAGCGGTGTGAGAACTCACTCTGATAAATGATCTGGTCAGCAAGCCGCTGGCGGATGGTAGATAGTATGAAATTCCCATATTCGGAACGGAAATAATGACGCCACCCGGTATGCGTCTTGCGGTGGATCCAGTTCATCCCATCCAGCCGCTGAAAGATGCGTACTCCCCTACGTTTGGCCCGCCATAGCCCTGCTAAATCGCGCGTTCCCCCAATCACTAAGATGGTATTGTACGGAGTATCGCGCAGGTTGAAAGTGACCTCATACCCCCGCTCGAGTAATCCATTTACCAGCCTTCCCCGAAAGGAAACCATCCCACCAATACCATGCACTTTGGGGATGATACATACCCTGCGGATCGAGCGGTTACTTTCCATCCCTGGTGCCCACACAGCGGGCTGGCATACCCGCCCAAATTTCATTTTCGCCGGTCGACTCAAGCAGAACGGCATTCGCGCCAATGACGCTACCCTTGCCGACCGTGAGGATACCTTCTTTACATAAGATCTTCGCACCGGGGCAAAGGATACTATCGTCTTCGATGACAATTCCCTTGAATTTAGACTGTTCTATGGGGCGGTAGATATCCGCTCTTCCCAAAGTGACCCCTGGGTATATCTTCACCCGTGCTCCAATCGTGCTGGCTGAATGGATTACCACCCCAAAACCTCCGTGAGCCAGCTCAAGACCATCTCCCACCACCACCGAGCGAGGGATCTCTACCCCGAGAAGTTTTAAAATGTAATAAGCAATGCTTCCGAGCACAGGTGTTTTGCGGGCAGAAACCAACCGGGCGTAAATATCACGTGTCATATGCGGCACATGAAGGAAGTTACCTGCGAAACACGGGAAGGATAGAGAAACTCATCGGTCCTGCTTCCCATCGCCCAGGCGGAGGAATGTGAAGCCTGCACTAGACCACGATTCCTTGTCCCAGGCTCCCACGGTGTCGATCACCCAACGGGCGGAAGAGACCTGTCTGACCCACGCTGGATCTAGCTCTTTCAATTCCTTATGACCGACCAATAAACAAAGCAGGTCAGTGTCTCGTATGGCGTCTTCTAAACGCAGCGATAGGGTGACACCCGGTATCGATGCATCCGGTTTGTTTGGCTCATAGGCAGAGAGGATCACACCTGCCTCAGTAAGCAAGCGTGCCACCTCAATCGCCGGACTTTCACGCAGGTCATCCACATCGGGTTTAAAGGCTAAGCCGAGAAGACCAATATGCTTCCCAGGTAGCTTACCGTCAAAAATACCTGATATAAGATCGAAAACAAAGTGCGGTTGGGTATCGTTCAGATGACGGGCTGCAATGATGAGCTCAGTCAGATCGGGAGCGGCCTCTACCAGGAACCAGGGATCGACGCTGATGCAATGACCGCCCACCCCTGGGCCAGGATTCAAGATCTTCACCCGAGGATGCCGGTTTGCGATGCCGATCGCCTCCCAGATGTCCACGCTGAATCGTTGGGCCAGGCGTGAAAATTCGTTGGCGATGGCAATGTTGATATCCCGGTAGGTATTCTCCATCAACTTGACCATCTCAGCCGTGGTGGCATCGGTGAGGACAATCTCACCCCTGACAAAATGGGCATATAGATCACGTCCAGCTTCCGCTGAGGCGGCATTGATGCCTCCGATCACGCGTGCATTCTCGGTCAGCTCCTGGAGGATCCTGCCGGGCAGTACCCGCTCAGGTGAATAAGCCAGTAGAAAATCAACCCCGGCTTTCAATCCCAAGCCTTCCAGGATCGGCTTGACGAGATCAAGCGTAGTGCGCGGTGGAGAGGTTGATTCGAGCACAACCAGGTTCCCACGGCGCAGGTGGGGTAAGATCGATTGGGTTGCAGCAGTCACGGCGCGCATATCAGCCAGGCGATACTCGCGTCCATTTTGGACTTTCTGTTCGTCGTTATAAAATGGGGTTGGCACGGCGATGATGAACGCATCTGCTGACTCAGGGGTATCACTGATCACCAGTCTTCCTGCTGATAACGCTTCCTTGACTAATTTTCCCAGGCCCGGTTCAGAAATATGCAGCTCACCGTTACGCAAAGTGGACACCACACGGGGATTATTATCTACACCGATTACGTGCAGTCCATGAGTGGCAAATGTACTGGCAGTTGGCAGTCCGATGTAACCCAAACCTAATACACAGACTTTATCGAATTTCATACCTGCTCCATGATCACCTCGGAAGAAGCCCGAGAGAGTTTTATTCAAGAATAAAGCTTTCTAGACAATTATCCCACAATATTTTCCGGCATTCACCTGTGCAACGGTGAAACGCTTATGAATATGATCCATGATGGCGTTTTTTGACCCAAATCTATCATGGAGCAGGAGTTCACTTTTCAACTTTTATCGGTTCACTTTTCAAGTTTGAATAACATAAGTTACGAGCTACTTGACATCGAACGAATGTTCTGGTATTATAAGTTTATAGAACAACTGTACTGATATTTCGGAGGTGAAAGATGACACCCAGGCGTCGCAGCTCGACTCTCACTGAGCCACAGATCAAAGTCCTCAAGGTGATTGAAGATTATCAAAACAATAACGGCTTTCCCCCTTCCATCCGTGATATCCAGGATATGGGAAAGTTTTCTTCAACATCCGTAGTCAATTACTACCTGGATCAATTGGAGAGCATGGGGCATATCAAACGCTCAGGGCGAGTCTCGCGCGGGATACGCCTGATGAAACCGTTTAATGAGATCGCCCAATCAACAAAAGGGATGGTGCAAAATGTGCGCGAGTCAGTAGAGCAGGTGCTACGCATCCCGGTAATGGGGCGAATCTTCGCCAGCGAACCAGTCCCGGTTCCGGGTTCAGATTTTGCCTACCTGGACGCAGAGACAGTGGTCAACGTTGCCCGCAGTATGCTTCCAGCTCGTGAAAAAGTGGAAGAGCTGTTTGCCCTCGAAGTAAATGGCGATTCCATGATCGATGCGATGGTCAATGATGGTGACATCGTGATTATGAAACCTGCCAAAGATGTTCACAATGGAGACCTGGTAGCCATCTGGCTGCGCGATAAAGACGAAACCACATTAAAGTATTTCTACCTGGAAGATGGAAAAGTTCGCCTGCAACCAGCCAATCCCACCATGAAACCGATCTTCATCGATGACCCAACCACTGTGGATATCCAGGGCAAGATCGTGATGATCATCCGCCCTTGTCAAATGTCTCTTTTATAGAGGCATTTCTTTCAATAAGACCAAAGCTGAAATCCTGAGGATTTCAGCTTTTTTGTCCCCCAACTAGCCAGGCATTCGAATCCTTATCCCGGCTCTAATAACCAACATCTGGTAGAATTCCGGTATGCTCCTTGTTGGTACGCATTCACCTATCCCGGCAACCAAACGAATCCTGGACATCATCGTTACTATCCCCAGCATTATCCTTCTGTCTCCGTTATTACTGGTCATTGCCATCCTGGTCAGGATTAATTTCGGAAGCCCGATCATCTTCAGGCAAAAACGCCCGGGATTCCATGGGAAACCCTTCTGGGTGCACAAATTCCGCTCAATGACCAATGAACGTGATGACCAGGATCAGCTGCTGCCTGATGGGCAGCGTATGACGCGCCTGGGCCGATTCCTTCGCTCCACTAGCCTGGATGAGTTGCCGGAGATGATTAATGTGCTGCGTGGAGAGATGAGCTGGGTGGGGCCACGGCCATTGCTGATGCAATACCTGGAGCGGTATTCCCCTGAACAGAACCGCAGGCATGATGTGTTACCAGGGATCACCGGCTGGGCGCAAATTAATGGGCGGAATGCACTCACCTGGGAAGAAAAATTCGAGCTGGATGTGTGGTATGTGGACCACTGGTCGCTCTGGCTGGATATAAAAATCCTATTGTTGAGTGTCGTCAAAGTATTGCAACGCCAGGGGATTAATCAACCAGGTCAGGCTACTGCAGATGAGTTCATGGGCAACCATGAATCCTAATATCGGGGAGCTGGCAGCACTCCTTACTGCAATGTGTTACTCCATCTCATCCATATTTTTCACCGTTGCTGGACGGAAATTTGGTCCGGCAGTCTCCAACCGGGTGAGACTGGTGGTGGCAATCCTCCTTCTCTGTAGTGTACACTGGCTTATTTATGGCACACCGTTACCAGTTAATGCCGAGGTGGAACGCTGGTTCTGGTTGGGGATTTCTGGCATCGTTGGGTTGGCAATCGGTGATCTGTTCCTTTTCAAGGCATATATCTCGATGGGCCCGCGCATTGGATTGCTCTTCCTCAGCCTGGCACCCGCTATTGCCACTCTGCTGGCATGGGTTTTCCTGGGAGAGACACTCAGCGTGGGAAGCATTTTTGGCATTATCCTTACCCTGGCAGGCATCACCTGGGTGGTGCTGGTAAGTAACAGCCGAAGCGAGACCCAGCAAACAGTAGAGAGATCCATTGCAAGCCGGATTGATGCAAAGGGCGTCCTGGCGGGATTAATTGCCGCCTCAGGGCAAGCATTGGGTGTCGTCCTGGCAAAAAACGGGCTGAAGGGAAATTTTCCAGCGTTATCAGCCAATGTCATCCGCATGAGCGCAGCTTTCCTGGCTTTTTGGCTGGTAACGATACTGCAAAGGCAGGTTGTTTCTACCATTCAGCGAGTGAAAGATCAAAGGTCGGGAATGGTGTATATCCTGGGTGGAGCGTTATTCGGCCCGCTGATCGGTGTTTCCTTATCGTTATTTGCCATACAGAATACCAGCATCGGGATCGCCAGCACCATCATCGCCCTACCGCCCATTTTCCTGCTGCCCATCGGTCACTTCGTATTTAAAGAGAAAATATCCTGGCAGGCGGTGACCGGTACTATCGTCGCGGTGACCGGTGTAGCTATGCTATTTTGGTTATAAGCATATAATTAGGATGACCATGATTTTTGATAACATTTTATACCGGGCTCTCTACCGCATTCGCAGGTTCGAAGAAACGGTGGCGGATAATTTTACCCGTGGCGTATTTCACGGTACCACACACACCTGCCTGGGGCAAGAAGCTAACGCAGTTGGAGTACTCACCCAGATCCAGGAAAACGACATCGTCTTCAGCAATCATCGCAGTCACGGCCATTTCTTAGCGTACGGAGGCAATCCACGAGCATTATTTGCCGAACTAATGGGCCGGTCCACCGGGGTGTGCGGGGGAAGAGGCGGTTCGCAGCACCTGCATTGGCGTAACTTCTATTCCAATGGGATTCAGGGTGGCATTGTACCAATCGCCACGGGCATGGCATTGGCAGAGAAATTTAAACGTTCAGGAGACATTACCATCGCCTTCCTGGGCGATGGCACCCTCGGAGAAGGCGTTATCTATGAGGCCTTCAACATGGCCTCGCTATGGCAGGCACCGATCCTCTACGTGCTTGAAAATAACCACATTGCCCAGACCACACCTTCTGAGTATGCCGTGGCGGGGAGTGTCCCAGACCGCTTCAGAGCATTCAATATTCCTGCTCAAGAGCTGGATACATCTGACGTGCATGAAATCCTGGCAGTTGCCGCGGAATTACTTTCACAGGTACGCCAGGCTAGTTCCCCGCAGGCGATGATCATCAATACCAGACGGTTTGGACCCCACTCAAAGGGTGATGATACCCGCGATCCAGTAGAGATCGATTCTATGCGAAAGAATTATGACCCGATCAAGATCCAGGCTGCTCGTTTAAATACTGAGGAGAGGAAGACCATTCATGCTGAGGTTGATGAAGAAATAAAAAATGCATATGAGCAAGCAGCTAATGATCCATTCCCATCGTTCGGATGAAAGAGATGTAAACCAGTTTCTCGTCATTATCCAACACCACATCAGACTCCAAGATTGAAGAGTGGGAAGATAACAAGCTATGAAGAACAATCCAGAATGGAAGCATAAAGGTGATATCAAGGGCAGCACGGCTCTTCCAGGAGCCACTCTATGAGACGCTGGAATGGTTGGGGAGATGATTCAGTAGACTATCCTCTCCATGCTTCTTCACAAAGGTTCCTGGACAGTCTGGTGGGGATTGGAGCAAGGCCGAAGCAGGCAGGCTTGCAAGAATTAATCAAGCGTGTGCCTAAGTCGCGTCTACACTCACATCCCCTGGTATCAGTCGACCCATTTCAACGCCTGACGCATACACGCGGGCAGAGCTTCCCAAACTGGCTGGATTTGCGAAGTGGGCAGCTGGATAGCTTCCCGGATGGCGTGGGATACCCTTTAACCGATGAAGATGTCAACGAGCTTATCCAATATGCAAGCCGGCATGGATATCAAATTATCCCCTACGGCGGAGGAACTAGCGTCGTGGGGCATATCGACGTGATGAAGGGCAGAAAACCTGTCCTAACGATAGATATGTCGCACATGAACCGGCTGGTCGATCTCAATGCCACCAGCCTGCAAGCAACGTTCATGGCTGGTGTTTCGGGGCCAGTCCTCGAGTCACAGCTCCGGGCGCATGGCTACACGCTGGGGCATTACCCCCAATCATTTGAGTATTCCACCCTGGGCGGATGGATCGCCACCCGCTCAAGTGGACAACAATCCTTACGATATGGGAGGATAGAAAAGTTATTTGCTGGCGGCAAAATAGAAACCCCGACCGGGACGTTGAATATCCCGGCTTTCCCTGCTTCGGCCGCAGGACCGGACCTTCGTGAAATTATATTGGGTTCGGAAGGCAGGCTGGGTATCATCACCCAAGCTTGCGTACGCATCAGTCCGATCCCCGAGCGAGAAGACTTCCATGCCGTCTTCTTTCCTGATTTTCAACACGGCATCGAGGCGGTCAGGCAAATCCTGTCGTACGGCATACAATGCTGTATGCTGCGCCTCAGCACAGCCATAGAAACCTCCACCACACTGGCCCTGGCAGGCCATGAAAACCTGATCGGCGCCCTGGAACGCCTGCTGTCAATCCGAGGGTTAGGTGAGAAAAAATGTATGCTCCTGCTGGGTTTCAGTGGTAAAGCCAGCCTGGTACGTGCCTACCGCAGCGAGGCTTTAGACATCACCTCAAAATGGGGCGGTGTGCATGTGGGCAAGACCTTTGGAGAGCAATGGCACAGGAATCGTTTCAAAACCCCTTACCTGCGGAATACCTTGTGGGAGATGGGTTATGGGATTGATACGCTGGAGACAGCCATCGACTGGGGAAAAACCATCCAGATGGTTGACCAGATCGAGTCTACCCTACGTCAGACCATGGAGAGCTTCAACGAAAAAGTACACGTCTTCACCCACCTTTCGCATGTTTATCCTTATGGATCATCGGTTTACACGACTTACCTGTTCAGGCTGGCAGCAACGTCTGAAGACACGCTGAGCCGGTGGCAGGCGATGAAAGCCGCTGCCAGCCGGGTAATCGTCTCACTTGGGGGAACGATCAGCCATCAACATGGGATTGGGATGGACCATGTACCCTATCTGCCCGCAGAGAAGGGGCCTTTAGCGATAAAAACCATCACCAGCCTGTGCCATCAGTTCGACCCCAAAGGCATGATGAATCCAGGGAAATTAGTGCTGTAAAGTTGCCTGAGCCAGCCTAAAATAATATATGATGGAGAATGTGATGTGGAATAACGAATGGCGAAAAAAGACCTGGCAAGAGATTGCTGGCCCATGGGATATGATCGTCATCGGTGGTGGGATTACCGGGGCAGGCATCCTGCGGGAAGCCACCCGCCTCGGCCTGCATGCATTATTGGTTGAGCAGCGTGATTTCGCCTGGGGTACCTCCAGCCGGTCATCCAAACTGGTGCATGGGGGGCTGCGGTATCTTAAAGAAGGCAAACTTATCCTGACCCGTGATTCGGTCCATGAAAGGGAGCAATTGCTGCATGAGGGTCCGGGGCTGATCGATCCGTTAGGTTTCCTGATGACCGTATATAAAAATGACTCACCCGGTCGGTGGGCTTATGAGGTCGGTCTAACAGTGTATGACCTGCTGGCCTTACGCTGGGACCATGCCTATTACTCGGCTCAGGATTTCAAGCTGCTGGCTCCCTACATCAGCCAGAACGAGCTCAAGGGAGGCTTCCGTTTTGGTGATGCCCAGACCGATGACGCCCGCCTAACCCTGCGGGTCTTGCGTGAAGCAGTTGCAGATGGTGCCACTGCGATCAATTATGTCAAAGGAGAACGATTGATCGCCACGGAACAAGGTGTGAAAGGCGTACTGCTCACGGACCAGTTGCTAGGTGACCAGGCTGAGGCTTACGCGCAGGTGGTGATAAATGCTGCTGGTGCCTGGACGGATACCTTGCGAGAGCAGGTGGGCGGCAGTGCACAAATCCGTCCTTTGCGAGGCAGCCACCTGATCTTTCCAAATTGGCGGTTGCCTGTGGCACAGGCAATCAGCTTCTTGCACCCCTTCGATCAACGCCCAGTGTTTATTTTCCCCTGGGAGAAGGTCACCCTGGTAGGGACAACAGATGTAGACCATACAGATTCGCTTGAACGCGAACCGTGTATCAGCCCAAACGAGGTAGCTTACCTGATGGCAGCCGTTGAGTACCAATTCCCATCGCTGTCAATTGGCCTAGAGGATGTGATTTCTACCTATGCTGGGGTAAGGCCGGTCATAAGCAGTGGTAGAGCGAATCCCTCGGAGGAATCACGTGACCATGTAATCTGGGAAGATCAGGGGCTATATTCAGTAACGGGGGGCAAGCTGACTACTTTTCGGCTCATCGCTCTAGATGTGTTGAAAGCCCTCCAAAGCCGGTTCCCTGACCTGCCCGAACCTGATCATGACATGCCAGTGCTCAACCCGGTTGACCAGGCCCTACCTGGATGCGGAGAAATGCGTGAAACCTGTCGCCGCAGGTTATTAGGCCGCTATGGGGTAGATGCCATTCGCCTGGTGAAAGCTGCTCATGCAGGTGAGATGGAATCCATTCCTGGAACCGATTATTTGTGGGCTGAGCTCCGCTGGGCAGCCCAAAGTGAAGCTGTGTGCCACCTGGAGGACCTGCTCCTGCGGCGGACGCGCCTCGGTCTGATCCTGCCGCATGGGGGTGAATCCATCCTGCCGGTGGTAAAACAAATCTGCCTGAAAGAGATGAGCTGGAGCACCGACCAATGGCAAAAAGAGCTGGAGGCTTATCATCAACTGATTACTTCCTGCTATAGCTTACCCACACCAGCCTCCATCCCTGCCTGGAAAACCCTGCTGGCTGAGGCGGAGAAGAGACGAAAATCAGCCATTCAAGAAACACATGCCAGGAAGACGCAGCGTTCAATGCTGTTGGCAGCCGGCCTGGTCGCTTCCGTTATTATTGGCACCATTCTTTGGAAGAATTACAGGCAAGTAGAGTAACCATTTTGGTGGATCTATACCGTGATTTTGGATGTAGCCAGCTACACCTGGAAAAATCAAGCTGGGGTATTAAATAAAAGACTGCGAGAATTTTATTTCTCGCAGTCTGGATAGTATCGATATTTTTATTTGGGCGAGCGGGTTTTTAAAGTCCGCGAATAGATCGTTTCAAGCTCAGGGTTGGCCTCCGTGCTCTTGCGTTTCCTCTTCTTATCAGGAAAGGCATTTACAGTGTCTACGCCTTTTCGTTCCATGGCTTCACGCAGGGCCATTTCCATCGCTGTGGGAACAGGCACATCCTTCTCCTCTTCAGAAGCTTCTTTTTCCTTTTCCTGCTCACGGCTATGCTGTTCACGTTTATCCATCTTCTCAATTGTGGCCTTAACGATCTCTTCGGGTTTTTCCTGGAGCGCTTTCATGCTCAGCTTGATCTGCTTCTTGGGTTTGATGACCTCTAAAACCTTTACTTCCACCTCATCGCCTTCTTTGACCAGATCACCCGGCATGCGGATAAAGTCGTGCGTCATCTCACTGATGTGCACCAGACCCGGGCGTTCGGCACCGATATCGACAAACACACCAAACTTTTCCAGGCGAACAACTTTCCCGGTGATGACCATATCCTTTTTGATCTCGCTCCATTCCAGGCCTAACGGTTGGATCATGGTGAGCTCGATGCGGCCTTTTTTGGGTGACACCCTGCGAACCCATACATCCACCTCATCTCCTTCATGGATGACATCCTCAACGCGTTTCACGGGTGTTTTCTGAAGCTGGGATATGTGGACCATCCCGGGGGTTTCCATACCAATATCAACCAGTGCACCTGCGAGCGAGGTTTTGACTACCTTGCCGCGAAAATACATTTTATTTTTTAGTTCTTTGATATTGCCTGGAGCACCTGTTGTAATATTGGTATCCATAGCGACCTCTCTGATTCTTCGAATTTCACGCAAACTTAGATTATACCAAGTGCGTGTAAAAAAGTCAAAATTACTTCCCTTGCAGAAAACAATGGGGTTCCTGGCTTATTAGCCAGAAACCCCTTATATTATTCTGATAGCCAACCGTAAGAGCTTAGGCTGGCTTGGGCAGCGGAGTGCCCCCGTTCTTAGGCTGTGGGGGCGGAAACAACGTTTCAAACTCCTCGCGTGATAGCGTTTCAACTTCCAAAAGTTTACGAGCAATGGCATCCAGGAATTCGCGATATTGTATGAGGATTCCCTTGGCCTTTTCGTAAGCGTCATTGACAAGTGACCTTACTTCCTTGTCAATCTGCTCAGCCACTGCTTCCGAATAATCACGCTGCTCTGATATCTCACGTCCCAGGAAGATCAGCTCTTCCTTCTGGCCGTAAACCATGGGTCCCAAATCACTGCTCATGCCCAGGCGAGTAACCATGGCACGCGCCATCTTGGTGACGCGCTCCAAGTCATTGGAGGCACCGGAAGTGATGTCATTGAACACAATCTCTTCGGCAGCGCGCCCACCCATTAGTCCCACCATGTCAGCGATCAGCTTATTGCGGCCCATCAGTGTTCGGTCTTCTTCAGGCAAGGCAAGTGTATAGCCACCAGCCATGCCGCGGGCGGTAATCGATACTTTATGAACTGGGTCAGCTTCGGGCACCGCGTTCATAACTACCGCATGGCCAGCCTCATGGTAGGCAACGATACGTTTTTCCTCTTCACTGATCAGCCGGCTCTTGCGCTCCGGTCCAGCAATCACCCGCTCGATCGCCTCCTCCAAATCCTCCTGCTCAATGGATTTTTTATTGCGCCGAGCTGCCAGAATTGCACCTTCGTTGACCAAATTTTCCAGATCAGCACCCACAAAACCCGGGGTTGAACGGGCCAGAACAGCCAGATCGGTATTCGGGGCAAGAGGTTTTCCTTTGACATGTACCTTGAGAATGGCTTCGCGACCACGCATATCCGGGCGGTCTAAGATCACCCTGCGGTCGAAGCGACCAGGGCGAAGCAACGCAGGGTCAAGAATATCGGGACGGTTAGTGGCTGCCATGATGATGACGTTCGTATCGGTATCAAAACCATCCATCTCAACCAGCATCTGGTTTAAAGTCTGCTCGCGTTCATCATGGCTTCCGCCCAGGCCTGCCCCGCGCTGCCGACCAACCGCGTCAATTTCATCCACAAAGACGATGCAAGGTGAGTGACGCTTGGCTTGCTCAAACAGGTCACGCACACGGCTGGCACCCACACCCACGAACATTTCGACAAACTCGGAGCCGGAGATAGAAAAGAATGGCACACCCGCCTCGCCAGATACTGCCTTGGCAAGTAATGTCTTTCCGGTTCCAGGTGGGCCAACTAGCAGCACACCCTTCGGAATGCGCGCCCCGAGGGAGATAAACTTCTCCGGTTCGCGTAAGAATTCGACAACTTCTTCAAGCTCTTCCTTGGCTTCTTCCACACCGGCAACATCACCAAACGTCACGGAAGGTTGATCTCCGGTGAACATGCGCGCCCGTGATTTCCCAAACTGCATCGCAGCATTATTGCTGCCCTGGGCCTGGCGGAATACCCACCAGAAAACTCCACCCAGGAGAATGAACGGGATGATATATCCTAACGATGAAAGAATACCAACCAGTGGGCTGGGTGGTTTATATTCGATGGTGATATGTGCAGGTGACAACTGGTCGGTCGACACCCCCAAATCCTTCAGCTGTTGAACGAGCGTCCTTCCAGGTTCCTGATATGCCAGCTTTGTGATTTCTTGCGTGCCTGTCCCATAAATCACTGTGAGCTTTTCTTGTTCTCCGACAATCCGGGTGATTTTACCTGCAGCCACATCCGCAGCTACCTGGTTAATTGATAAAGTTTCCTGTCCGGTATTGGCTTGATTAAAGCTATAAAAAACCAGGATTATGATTGCGGCTAATAACAGTACATAGATAATCGATGATCGATTACGAGTCGGATTCACTGATGCCTCCAAAAGATGCGTAGACCCATGCAGCTATATCCCTTGAAGCTTGGGGTGCTTAAGGTCTGGGTCATTATACCAATCTCTTGTAATGACAGGTAGTATTTTGGGGATTAACGAAGTATTTCTAACAAGCCTCTAACCTTATTCGTCCTGGAAAGGGTGCCGATGAATACTTTTATCGATCGCGACCCCAAATCCAACCTTCGATCCGGCGGAGAAGCCTGAGTAATCTGGATCGTATTGAAACCCACAGCTGGTAGGAAGCAGGATAGATGTGGCGGTGTGGCAAGAATGGTCCAGTCCACCTAACCAGCGCTGCACCCCAGGTCAGGCCAGCTCCAAAGCCGACGAATACTATGGTATTGCCATATTGTAAGCGTCCTTGTTGGATGGCTTCGCAGGTTGCGATAGGTATGGAAGCGGTAGACGTGTTGCCATATCGCTCGATATCGATGAAACATTGCTCCATCGGGATTTCAAGGCCACGCATGGCAGCTTCAATGATACGCAGGTTTGCCTGGTGGGGAATCACAAGTTGGATATCCCCGATTTTCATGTCAGCCGCCGCAACCACATCCTTCGTAGCTTGTACGATCACCCGGGAAGCAAAGCGGAATACTTCCCGGCCATTCATATGGATGGTATGTTCGTGATTTTGAACTGTTTCCGCACTGGCTGGCTTATAGCTGCCACCGGCAGGCACAGAAAGTAGATCGCCCCCCGAACCATCCGAGCGCATCACGGATGAGAGTAAACCACCTGGCTCATCCCCTGCTTGAAGGATGAACGCACCTGCACCGTCGCCAAAAAGGATACAGGTGTTGCGGTCCTGCCAGTTCACAAAACGGGATAAGGTCTCGGCACCAATCACCATTGCATTTTGAATTGAGCCGCTCCGAATCGCCTGGGTAGCCATATTCACAGCGAAGATAAAACCAGAACAAGCTGCCGAAAGGTCAAATGCGCCGGCATGCAATGCACCGATCCGATCCTGAACCAGGCAGGCGGTGGCAGGAAAAACATGCTCCGGTGAGGAGGTTGAAACAATGATCAGATCTAAATCAGCTGGGTTTAGATTGGCTACTCGCAGGGCATTAAGGGCTGCCTCCCTGGCAAGGGTCGCAGTAGATTCATCCTCATTGACAATGTGACGCTGACAGATTCCAGTACGCGATTGTATCCATGCGTCATCCGTCTCCACAATTTTCTCCAGGTCTGCATTGGTCAGCACCCTGGAAGGAACCGCCATTCCCCACCCAGTGATATGGGCATAGGGGCACATAATTAAGCCCCTCGATAACGACTCAGGATGATACTGGCGTTGTGCCCCCCAAAACCGAAAGAGTTTGACATGATATTCTGGACCACCGCCTGCCGGGCTTGATTAGGAACATAATCGAGATCACACTCGGGGTCAGGAGTTTCATAGTTGATCGTGGGTGGTAATATTCCATCCTGCAGGGATTTGATGCAAATAACAGCTTCCAGAGCACCCGCAGCTCCTAATAGATGACCGGTCATCGACTTCGTGGAAGAGACAGGAATTTTATAGGCAAGATCACCAAAAACATATTTGATTGCCTGGGTTTCGCTTCTATCATTCAAAAGTGTGCTGGTACCATGGGCATTGATATAACCAATGTCCTCCACGCCTAGCTTGGCATCAGCCAGGGCGTTCTGCATACACTTAGCGGCCCCCTCTCCATTTTCAGCGGGAGCTGAGATATGAAATGCATCATTGGTCGTCCCATACCCGATAATTTCACCCAGGATCGTGGCACCACGCTGCACCGCATGGTCAAGTGATTCCAACACCACCACACCTGCCCCTTCACCCATCACGAATCCATCGCGAGTCTTATCAAAAGGCCGGGAGGCACGTTCGGGTTCCTCATTGCGGGTGGACAAGGCTGTCATCACGGTCAGTCCAGCCATGGCAATTGGCACGATCACCGCTTCACAACCCCCCGAAAGGACCACATCCGCCCTGCCATGGCGGACCATTTCGAAAGCTTCCCCGATGGCATTCGTTCCGCTGGCGCAGGCAGCCACGATAGCAAGGTTCGGCCCGCGGGCACCCAGCTGCAAACCAACCATGCTTGCCGCCGCATCGGGAAGCATCATCGGGACGAGTAACGGGCTGACCCGATCGGGACCACGATCGAAAAATATATGGGTCTGCTCATTCAAGGTACCCATCCCGCCGATCCCACAACCCAGCACGATACCGATCCGATCACGGTTTTCATCAGTAATGGTTAATTGGGCTTCCTGCAAAGCCTGTAAGGCGGAAGCCAAGGCAAACTGAGCATAACGGTCCATCCGGCGTGCATCTCGTGTTCCAAAAAGCGCCACACCGTTAAAATCTTTGACTTCTGCAGCAATCTTCACTTTGTAGCGGGTGGTGTCATAGTGCGTGATATAACCAACCCCCGACTTTCCTGTGCTAATATTACCCCACATCGTCGATACATCGTTCCCCAAGGGTGAGACACACCCCAAACCAGTAATAACGACGCGTTTACGCATAAATACCTCCAAGGTGAGTCGCTGATGACGCATCACCGATATGATTTTCGTAGTAATAACACCACCTCAGTGATGCAGAGGCGGGAAAAAATATAATAAAAACTAAACAACTACAAGGCCCTATAAACCTGCTGAATATGCAAGATATCATGTCCAGCAATGATATTGACTAATTCTCTCAATTTGATCGGGCCAAAAATTGCATGCCGCGCCTGCCGTTCCCAATCTTCTGGAGCAAGGTTTTCCAGCAAGCTCAATATAGATTTTCGCACCGAAGTGAATTCATCCAGTGCCATCCTACCATCCTGTTTATGATATTTGCGTATCTCTGCCCAAGGGTCTGTGTCTTGCCCGGGGAAGAATGGATTACGCTCATTAAGCAATTTCTGCAGCCGTGGCAGGTTTACCTCGGCATCCACATCCCTCAGATGGCAGAGCACTTCTCCCGGGCTCCACTCACCGGGCGAAGGACTGCGTGACCAATGGTCATCCCTGTGGCATAGTAATGAAGACAGCGCCGCAGGCGTAGCGCGCAATACTGCCAACAACGCATGGGGGGATGTAAAACTGGCAGGCATCGGTTCGATGTGGGCCGCATCAAGCCAAGGAAGCAGGTCACCAATGCTACCCTGCGGATACTGCAGGCCCTGGGCCTTTGATCCGGGGTTACCATCCTGGTTCAACCAAAAAACTGGCAGACCAAGCTGGGCTGCGGAAGTGATATCCAATTCCAAGTCATTCCCCACCATCACGACCGGTACCTTCAGCCAGCCAAGCTGCCCGAGAAACTCGGCAAAATAAGCTGGGTTTGGCTTGGCAAAGTGAAATGTTTCGTAGGACGGCACCAGGGAATAGGGTACCTGGCCAACAGGTAAGCCTGCCCATTCCAAACGCTGCAGGATGGCTGTGCGGGGGAAGAGAGGATTGGTGGCAATTGCGGCCTTATCCCCCCGGTCGATCACCTGGTGAACCACACGGATCGCTTCAGGTTTTTGTTGGGTAAGGGTCTTCAGGTGGGGAAAATCCAGGGAATAAAAATCGTCAATAATGGGTTGGACTTGCTGCCGGGTTACGCCCAGCCGTGGATAAAAGGCCTGGTCGAACTTCTGTTCGAGGGTCTGGCTCGGGTCTTGGTTCTCCACCATCTGGTGCGTTGCGGAGAGTAGTGTCTTAGTCAGGTATAAAGGATCGGCTACCTGCGACATACGTGTAGCCAATGTCTTCAGGTAGGCTGGGATAAAGGTATCTATATCATTGCCGAGCAGAGTGTCGTCGAGATCAAAAAGCAGGAGTGCCACTAGATCCTTCGGTGAATTCGGCAGGCAGTTTATGGCATTCCCCACAGCCTATATGGGGATCAAATCCCGCACGCTCAGTCTTCCTGCAGAAGGTTTGCACGCGAACTTCCTGCTTTCCAAAAGGAATCTTACGCACGAGCTTGGGAATCAAAACCATGTGCGGGCAGGAATTCGCTAATTGAATCGCTGGCACTGGGCAGGTGTTGCAGAAGTCCCTCCTCCAAGGAAGGGGCGGAGAAGCAGAATTGAGCAAGCGGCATTCCTCTTCTGAACGCCCTCGAAAATAATTCCCGTAAAAATAACTGCATTCTTTCCCAGCTGGAGTTCTCATTGATTATTGGGAATAGAAGAGATCAAACCCGGGTGACGTACGCCCCAGTGCGGGTATCGATACGAATTCGGTCACCGACGTTTACAAATGCAGGGACCTGCACTTCCAGCCCTGTATCAGTCTTCACTTTTTTGTTGACCCCTGTGGCAGTATCACCTCTGACAGCCACTTCGGCTTCCACCACATCCATATCGACCGTGATGGGCAGCTCTACATCGATGGGTTCGCCCTGGTAGAAGGTCAGTTTGATCTCCATGTTTTCGGTCAAGAAATCGGCACTCTCACCCAACACATTCTTGGATAGGGCTGGCTGGTCATATGTATCCAAATCCATGAAATGATACAGCTCACCGTCGGTATACAAATATTGGACAGTGTGGAAATCCAATCTGGCATCCTGAACTCGCTCGCCACTTTGAAAGGTTTTTTCAAGGGTGGTCCCCGAACGCAGGTCTACAGCTTTAATCTTTATGGTGGCGTTCCCACGTCCCGGTTTGTTGTGATGATAATCGAGTACTTTGTAGAGTTTTCCATCGAACTCGAAAGTCACCCCTTTTCTTAAATCATTCACGTCGATCATAAAATTGCCTCGTTCAATTTAGTATTTTAACATGCGGATTATAGTTTAGGCTTAGTTCCCTGGCAAGGTTGGATCCAGGGTTCCTGGCTAAACGAGTGAAGTTGGAAAGAGAAAATTCATTTTATGGTAAACTTTACTTTACCCCTATCGCCGAAGGAGGCAGCCTTGAGCAAGCAATCCACGCGGGTAGCTTATATCGAAGACGAATCTGAAATGATCGATCTGGTTAGGTTGATCCTGGGTCGTCAAGGATTCACGGTGCTGGGGGCATTGGGCGGTAAGGAAGGCGTTGAGCTTGTTCAAAAGGAGAAGCCCGAATTAATCCTTCTGGACCTGATGATGCCCGACCTGGACGGCTGGGATGTATACCACCAAATCAAATCAGATGAGACCACGCGCGATATCCCCGTGATCGTTATCACAGCTAAAGCGCAGGATATTGACAAGATCCTTGGCTTACGGATAGCGAAAGTGGATGATTACATTGCTAAACCCTTTAGCCCTGAAGAGCTGATCGTGAGAATTGAGCGGGTCATGGCTGGCGCACCAAAAAAGGCAGAGGGTTGACTGCTGATGTTGGGTGGCATGCTCCATCCAACTGATTCTTGAGCCTGTTCTCTATACCCTTTTAGGTGGGATACTTCCTGGCGATGAAATATATCCAGATCACCAACCAGACGCATTCATTAGAATCGCCAATCCAGGCGAAGTACTGTCAGTCTTTCCTTTGCCAATTACGCGGCCTGATGTTCACGCAAAGCCTGCCAAAAAATTACGGATTATTGCTGGTGCAGGGTTCTGACAGCCGCATCAATGCTTCCATTCACATGATGTTCATGCGCATGGACCTGGCGGTAGTATGGATTAACAGTACTTTTGAGGTGGTCGACCGGGTACTGGCGCGCAAGTGGAAACTAAGCTATGTTCCCCAATTCCCGGCCAGGTATGTACTCGAAACCAATGTGTCGAGCTTGAACGATTTTTATATTGGTGATAAAGTTGCCTTTGAAGAGATCGCACTAGGCTAAAATGAAGAAAATATCGTTTTTTCTATTATTGGTATTATCCCTGTTAATCCCCGCGGGTTTCGTTCACGCACAAACACCAACCTCTTCTGGACCGGTGTATATTGTCGAGGAGGGAGATTCTCTTTGGAGCATTGCTTACCGGTTCCATGTTTCACAGGATGACCTGGCAAATGCCAATGGGATCACAAATGCGAACCAGATCACCATCGGCCAGCAGCTGCTCATCCCCGGGTTGGAAGGCCTCCAGGGCATCCTTGATACTGTCCAGGTCCCTTATGGAGAAACCTTACACAGCCTGTCATTACGATACTACCTGACAGAGGATGTGCTGGGGCAGCTGAATCACCTTACTAGCCCCAATGAAATTTTCAAAGGCTATTACCTGGTTATCTTCCAGAGTAGCGTTGCGAGTACACCAGGTGCACGAGACGATTTGGAAGCAGGAGAATCCATCCTTGAGATGGCGGTAATAAATAACACCAACTCATGGAACATCCTGAGCAATAATCAGCTGGAGAACTCTGCTGGTGTGGTTGCCGGAGAAATCCTTCGTATGCCAGGGGGAGACGATTCAGGCCCAGGGGCTTTACCTCCTGGCATCACAGCGGTGAGCATCTCCGGGCTCGAGCAGGGGCAAACATCGGAGACAATCATTGAGGGAGTTGAGGGCGCCTCCATCCAGGGTTTACTTATGGGCCACCCGTTGAATTTCTTCCAAGACCCACAAAGCCTGCTGGTAGCCTTGCAAGGTATCCACGCTATGGCAGACCCCGGATTATATACGCTGAGCATCTCAGCAACCCTGGCCGACAATACCCAGTTTACCTTCGCCCAGAATGTGCTGATTGCAGCTGGTGACTTCTTGTTTGATATCCCACTCACTGTTGACCCAGTCACACTTGAACCGGAAAATACTGTGCCGGAAGATTCGCAGTGGCGTGAATTATCCTCCCCAGCCAGCCCTGAGAGGTTATGGGATGGCGTTTTCTCACTGCCAGTCGAACCAGTTTTCGCTGAGTGCTATGCATCTAGGTTTGGAAGCCGCAGGTCCTATAACGGAAGCGAGTATAAATACTATCACACCGGCCTGGATTATTGTGGCCAGGTGGGTGATCCGATCTACGCAGCCGCAGCGGGGGTGGTAGTCTTTGCCGGGCCTATGACCGTGCGCGGCAATGCCACGATGATCGATCATGGCTGGGGCGTCTACTCAGCCTACATGCACCAATCGGAGATCCTGGTAAATGTCGGAGATCAAGTGGAAGAAGGGCAGTTGATCGGCTGGGTGGGGAACACCGGGCGAGTAGAAGGTGCCCATCTTCACTTTGAAATACTGGTAGGAAATATACCGGTGGATCCCCTGATGTGGCTGTCTCAGGAATACCCGTAATTTATCCTCACTGTCTACTTATTCATTCTTCCGGAGGTTCGTCAGGGCCAGGATCAGTAAACTCCATGTTTTCATAATCCCCCCGATAATAGGCTTCTAGCACCTGGCGGGCGTCAGCGACCATGCTGGTTGGAACTAAAATTTCCACCATCCCCAAACTTCCCACTTCGATGGCATAAGCATGGGCAGCCCCTTCCTGGTTCAACCAGACCATGATCCCTTGCGCTTCAAGTAAGCCCTTTAAGATCTCAGCGGTTAGCTGACCTTGCACCCTATCCAGCAATACCCATTCTTCTTCAGTCATAACTGATCTCCATCAGCACCATCACATATGGTCAATCATTCTCAAACTGGCTGATATAACAATATTATAGCTTACCACATGGCAAGCAAGCTTGCTAAGAATGCACCGATAAATATTTATGAAATTTTTAATCATCGAGTATAATACCCATGCAATTTAATAGGAATGATGGGTGTCGATCGAGGGTTGTTTTGGCGTGTCTATATGAATATAAATAAGCAGAAGGGACATGGAAATAAATCCAACTCATGGGTTGACACATTAAGGTACCAAGTACAATGACGAGTCTGGCTTCATTATCAATACGGGAAGACTATTGGGAGACATTTGAACTTAAAGAGGAAGACCGCGAATTCATATACAATTATCTCCTTGAAGTCGAAACCCCATTAACATCACCCGAAATCCTGACAGCTTTAGTAAATGAACGTCTCCGCCAAGAAAAACTGGCGATCGAAAAACAACGCACCTCCGGTGGGGATATTTATAAACCAGCCAATAATTTCAAGGTAGACCAGGATTTGGTTTTTCCGGCATTGGGTTGGGAACATGCCAGGGTATTTGCCATCCGCCCCGGTCAAAACCCCGACCTGGGAGACTTCAAGGTTATCAAAGTAAAGTTTGACAACCTTGAAGTAAAGGAATTTGCAGCAAATATCGCAGACCATGTCCTGAACCAACCGCAAGAGCTTTCCATCTCGGAAGATACAATGGACGCGGAAACTGTGCTCGCTAACAGTGGAGATAAACTGCTCCAAATCCTGGATAACGAGCTTACAAAAAATCAGGAGTTTGTGCGAATCGCAGGTAAATGGTTTCCACGGGCTTTACTGGTGGATATTAATGTCGGTCACTTAAACCTGGCTGAAGCTATCCTGGATATGGCAGGCGGAGGGCCGCTTCATACTAAAGCCCTGCTGGAACAAGTAGGCCTGGCATCTAACACAAATTCTAAGCTCGTGGAGTTTTCACTTGACCATGCACTGCAGGAAGACCCCCGTTTTGACGAAGTAGGTCCATCTGGAGAAATCCTGTGGTTTTTAAATCGCCTCGAGCCAGAAAGTGTTTTGCAGGTGCCGGTCTATCTACGCTACCAGGCAGTTGATTATGATCCATCTGTACTTACCCAGGATATGCTTGACCTGGAACATCGCCTGGATGATGAGCTCTCGCCATTGGATGGAAAATATCCAACTCAGGGCGAGGTCCAAATTAATCTGATATTCCCACACTGGCGCGCAGGAACGCTTCCACTCACCCCCCGGCTCAACCACCTGATTCCCACGGCTTACGAAGCTCCACGCATCCGTTTCCAGCTGGTTGACGGTGAGACTGGCCAAAAATTCCCCGGCTGGGTGGTACGCAAAAATCATTACGTCTTTGGTCTGAAGGACTGGTACAAGGCACACGGTCTCATGCCAGGCAGCTTGATCAAGGTGAAACGTGGCAAAAACCCAGGCGAAGTGATTGTGCAATGTGATTCTCAGCGCGGCTCGCGTGAGTGGGTTCGCACGGTGCTGATTGGTTCAGATGGTGGCATTGTGTTCGCCATGCTCAAACAAATCGTCACAGCGGCATACGATGAACGCATGGCGATCGCCATCCCCGACCCGGAAGGCCTGGATGTAGCCTGGAAGCAAATCCAAAAAGACCGCCAGCCTTTCGAAAAGATCGTGGTGAACATCGTTCGCGACCTGGTCAAGCTGAACCCCCAAAGCCATGTCCATGCCAGTGAGCTGTATGCAGCCGTAAACATCATGCGCCGCTGTCCACCTGGCCCCATCCTGGCCTTGCTGGCTTCCAGACCCTGGTTCATCCATGTGGGTGACCTGCATTACCGCTTCGATGATTCGGAGAAAAGCTAATGGCCCCGTTGCCTGATGTGAAGCGCACTTCACGCGTCAGACCGACTGTCCAGTCTACTTTCCATATCGATTTCAAGTGGTGGCAGGATCGCGACCGTGACTGGCGGGTCTTCTTACAAAGCTTGCTCTGCCCTGAACACCAGCATGCATTTGCCGACCTGCCTGACGACCACCTGGTAGATTTTGTTGATCCACTGACCGCAGAAGTACAAAGGGTGGATGGCTTGCAGCACATTCTCATCACCCACTGTGCCAAATTAGAAGGGTTCATTTCGCCGCATACGACTCTAGTGGATGCGATCTTCCGTATCTTCTTGGCGAGTGGTAACATCCCCATGACACCTTTAGAGTTGGCACAGATCTCCGGGCGATCCCCGGATCTCATCCTTCGGGTTTTGACCGGTGAACAAATTTACCGCGGGTTGCGTCCTACCGTAGAGGGGTAGAAATGCCTGCCCCTGTAGCTCAATGGATAGAGCAGCAGCCTTCTAAGCTGTTGGTTGTGGGTTCGAATCCCGCCAGGGGCGCTATTACCATAGTTGACTAAGTTGATGCATAGAGCAACTGGGGTAAGTAACTTGCATCTAATATGAATATGGAGTTCATTATGACAAACGAGAGAGTTGGTATTATAAAGTTCGCTGGAAATGATGTGACCGTGGTTGGTCCGGAGATCCTGGTGGGTCAGAAAGCTCCAGATTTTACGGTCACCAACCAGGAATGGGCCACATTCCATGGATTAAAAGACACCCAAGGCAAGGTGCGCATCATCGGGTCACTCTTGTCACTAAGCACATCGGTCTGCGACCGGGAAACCCGCCAGTTCAACCAGGAAGCTGCAAAACTTGGTGATGATATCGTCATCATGGCTATCAGCATGGATTTACCCTTTACGATAAAAAACTGGTGTGCAGCGGCAGGTATTGACAAGGTCATTGCCTTATCCGACCACAACCAGGCCGATTTCGGTCAAAAATTCGGGGTCTTGCTTAAGGAACCTCGTTTCCTGCGCAGGGCAATCTTTGTCGTTGATCGGAACGACCAGGTGGTCTATTCAGCCTACATGCCAGTACTTGGTGAAGAACCGAAGTATTCCGAAGTCCTGGAAGCTGCCAGGCGTGCACTGAAGAGCTGAAATAACTCGTAAGGAGTTCAGCGTATGGAGAAAATAACAGTTACACCAGATTCCCTGCGGCGTGTCTGGCACATATCTGAAGATTATCAAAACCCGATCACCGATACTTCACGATGGAGGATCATCTCTCGACCTCACGCGTGGCGGCCACCGACAGATGTATATGAAACGGATGAAGCATTGATCATCCGTGTCGAAGTTGCTGGGATGCGTGAGGCTGACTTTACCATCTCACTGGTTGAGCGTACTCTAACGATTCGCGGTATCCGCCAGGATACCTCCGAGCGGCGTGCTTATCATCAAATGGAAATTGCCTTTGGGGAATTTACAACGGAGGTAGAGCTCCCGTACAATATCGTCTCAGAAAAGGTGGAAGCGAACTACCGGGATGGTTTCCTGCGTATCATGCTCCCCATTGCGCAGCCAAAACATATCAAAGTGGAGGGCGAATAGTCAAACACATGTCTGCCACTCGTTGGAACACGCTTAACTTGATGCGGTGGCTGGAAGAACATGGCTGGCCGGAAGAGGACCTGGAATTGAAGGAAACGATATTGGATTCGGATAATCCCGGATTGACTTCGATTACGACCCAGGCATTAGCTGACGCCGAACCAGTCGGCGAAGGACAACAACTCCAGGGGAAAATCCCCGACATACTCCCCATCCTGCCCCTGCGTGGATTGGTGGTATACCCGGAAACAGCTGTCCCACTAACCATTGGGCAGCCGCGTTCTATCCGGCTGGTAGACGATGTTGTGTCCGGTGACGACCGCCTGATTGGGCTGGTTACCTCGCGTGATCCAGAGCTGGAGATACCCGAACCCAAAGACCTGTATGAAATTGGCACGGTGGCGATGATCCACCGCCTGTTCCGTGCTCCTGATGGCACCATCCGCTTGCTCGTCCAGGGGACAGCCCGGTTCAAGCTGGGAGAATTTATTCAGCACGAACCATACCTGAAGGCAAATATCCTGCTGATCCCTGAGACAGAAGAAGAAGGGGTGGAAGTTGAAGCCCTTGCCCGGAATGCCAGGGATCAGTTTTCCCACATTGGTGAGCTAATCACGTCCATCCCGCGTGAGCTGGTGGCATCGGTCCAAGCGATTGAAGACCCACTTCAGACGGTATATACCATTGCCAATTTCCAGCGTATGGACCTGGCAGCGGCCCAATCCTTGCTGGAGCTCGATTCGGTCAAAGAAAAATTACATAAATTAGTCGGAATCCTGACGCGCGAAATTGAAGTCCTGGAAATTGGCCAAAAGATTCAGAATGAAGCCCGCTCTGAGATTGAAAAAATGCAGCGGGATTATTTCCTACGCGAGCAGTTAAAAGCCATCCAACGCGAGCTGGGTGAAGGCGATGAACAGGCCGCTGAGTTGGAAGAGTTACGCCAGAAAATCGATGCAGCCAAGATGCCCGAAGAAGCGGATAAGCAAGCCCGACACGAACTCGACCGCCTTTCACATCTGCCGACAGCGGCAGCCGAATACGGGGTGATTCGCACATATCTGGACTGGATGGTCTCTCTGCCATGGTCGATCCGCACCGAGGACAACCTGGACATCTCGCACGCCCGGGAAGTGCTTGACCAGGACCACTATGGTCTGGAGGATATCAAGGAACGCATCCTTGAATATCTGGCGGTGAGAAAACTTCGCCACGAACGCAAGGATGATGCCGTCCCAGAAGCGACGGATGAGATCCGTCGCCTGCGGGAAGGGGTGATCCTGTGTTTCATTGGTCCACCCGGTGTGGGAAAGACCTCCCTTGGACGTTCGATCGCTCATGCCATGGGACGTAAATTTATACGCATTTCATTGGGTGGGATGCGCGATGAAGCCGAAATCCGCGGTCACCGCCGGACGTATATTGGTGCCCTGCCAGGGCGAATACTGCAAGCTTTACGTCGCATTGAAACCGGCAACCCAGTCTTCATGCTGGATGAGATTGATAAGCTTGGCATGGATTTCCATGGCGACCCCGCCTCCGCACTTCTGGAAGTGCTCGATCCTGAACAAAACTCTGAATTCCGCGACCACTACCTGGAAGTGGCGTTCGACCTATCGCAGGTGATGTTCATCACTACCGGCAACTTGCTGGAACCTATCCCAGACCCCCTCAGGGATCGCATGGAGATCATCACACTGTCGGGATACACAGAAAACGAAAAATGCGCCATTGCCAAGCATTACCTGATCCCTCGCCAGATCAAGGAAAACGGACTGCGACCGGAGGAAGTCGAATTCTCAGAGGAAGCGTTGCTCACCATCATCCGCTCCTATACCCGCGAGGCGGGGGTGCGAAACCTGGAGCGGGAGATCGGCTCGGTGTGTCGTAAAGTAGTCACCATCATCGCTGAGAATGTAACGAAATCGGTGCAGGTAACTCCAGAAAAGGTCGAAGAATACTTAGGCCGGCCGCATTTCTTCGGTAATGAAGAAATCGCCATCCGCACCTCCATCCCTGGAGTCGCAACCGGTCTGGCCTATACCCCGGTTGGTGGTGATGTCCTGTTTATTGAAGCAACCCGTATGCCAGGCAACAAGGGTTTTCAGATCACCGGTTCACTCGGAAATGTGATGCAGGAATCAGCCCATGCAGCCCTTTCGTTCGTCCGCTCACGGACGGAACCACTCAAACTTGATCCCGATTTCTTTGAGAAGTCGGATATTCACCTGCATATCCCCGCAGGCGCACAACCCAAGGATGGTCCTTCTGCCGGGGTCACCATGGCGACCGCGCTGGTTTCGTTGATTTCAGGTAAGCCAGTACGCGCCGACGTCGGCATGACAGGTGAAATCACCCTGCGAGGTCAGGTTTTGCCAGTGGGTGGCATAAAAGAGAAGGTTTTGGCAGCCCACCGGGCAGGCTTAAAAACCGTCATCCTCCCCAAGCGCAATGAAAGTGACCTGGAAGACTTGCCAGATGAAGTCCGAAAATCGATAAAGTTTATCTTCGTGGAGACGGTGGATGAGGTGTTAAAAGCAGCCCTGGAGCCCGATGCACACCGAAAAAACCAAACAAAGGTAAAGGAAAAAGATGGTAAGCGGGCAAAATCAGGAAAATAATCATCTCAAGATCATTGTCATCGAAGATGATCCTGACTTGGTGACGCTTATTTCAACCCTTTTAGACCTGGAAGGCTATGTCGTTAGTGCACCACAAAATCACCACAGCAAGCAAGTCATAAGCCATTTCCACCACCAGCGCCCGCAAATTGCCCTGGTGGATGCTAATCTAAAAAGTGTCAGTGGGCTGGATCTGGTACGTGCCATACGGGCTGAGCCTGGGCTGGAAGACACTTGCATTTTGATGACCTCGGGATTGAACATAAAGAAAGAATGCCTGCAATCAGGTGCAGACGATTTCATTCAAAAACCATTCATGCCTGATGAATTAATCAGCCTGATCAAAAAATCATATAAACCATAACAATACAATAATTATAAGAAAGCTAAGCAATCATTGTGACAAAAAAAAGAATACATACCCAGATGCAATGGTATTCAATGGATATCCATCTGCATACACCAGCATCGAGTGATTATCAACAACCCGATGTCAGGTACCTCGAAATCCTTCAGCGTGCTGAAGCACGAAGCCTGGATATCATTGCATTTACCGACCATAATACCATTTCAGGTTACCGCAAATTACAAGACGAACTCCACCAGCTTGAGTTGTTGGAGCGGCTGAACCGCACCCTGCCTGAAGAGCAGACCCGCCTCCGTGAATACCGGCGGCTATTTGAGAAGATACTGATCCTGCCAGGATTTGAATTTACGGCTACATTTGGATTTCATATCATCGGGCTCTTTCCCCTTGATACACCCGTGCGCGAGATCGAACATCTGCTGATCGATCTCAACATCCCCAATAACCAGCTTGATCTGGGCTCTGCCACCGTTGGAGCTACCACCGATGTGCTGAGCGCCTATCGAATGATCAATGAGGCGGGAGGTATCGTCATCGCCGCTCATGCCAATTCGAATAACGGGGTAGCTATGCGTGGCTTCCCGATCGGCGGACAGACTAAAATTGCCTATACCCAGGACCCGTATTTGCACGCCCTGGAAGTGACTGACCTTGAGCAGCGTGGCAACCGGACCACGGCGGCATTTTTTAACGGTACCAAACCAGAGTATCCACGCCGGATGCACTGCATCCAGGGCTCCGATTCGCACCGGCTGACGACCGACCCTCAGCGCAAGAAAAATCCCGGTATTGGCGATCGGGTAACTGAAGTATTACTCCCAGAGGCATCCTTTGAAGAGCTGCGCGAGCTATTTTTGAGTAATGACTTTTCTCGCACACGCCCGCGCCATCATAAGGAACAACCAGCTTTTGATTTCATCCTCGGCGCGCGCGAAGAAGGCGCTAATATCATCCAGGATTTTCACGAGAACATGACCGTGCGGGGAGGAAAGCTTTACAACATCATTGCTGACGTTTGCGCCTTTGCCAACACAAACGGTGGCACCTTATACATCGGCTTGAACAGCGAACCCAAAAAAACCGTGGTTGGGATTGCCAACCCTGAACAGGCGATTAACCAGCTGGATAAGGAGATCAGCACGCGCATTACGCCTCCTCTGCAATGCACTATCGATGTGCACGAAACGAATGGCAAAAAAATCCTGCGCATCCTCATCCCACGCGGGGATGACCCGCCATATGCAGTCGATGACAATAAAGTCTATGTGCGCGACGAAGCTGAAACTGGCTTAGCCGTGAGAGACGAGATAGTGAGCCTGGTGATGCGCAATAATCAGGCACGCCTCGTTCCTGAAACCAAGCCTGAAACAGATAAACTACCTGCTGCAGTAGAAACACAAACGAGCCACATGCCTCAGATAAGTGACGGGGACTCCCCACCCCGCACTGGCGTGGAAGTGGTCACCGTCCATGAACGGGATGGGATTTCTTATTACACCATGCGCGACTTACGCAACGGCAACGAAGTTAAAAATGTCACCCGGGTTTCTGCCCGTCGCCTGTGGCATTACGCCATTACGGAGTTCGATCAGCTGCCCACCGATCTTTCAAAGTCGAAGATTCAATGGCAGGGTAAGTTTGGCCTGCTTGGCATCCAGCGGCAGGGTAAGAATGTTCGCTACAATCTGGTGGAACGAACTTCCAAGGGGAATCGCCTGTACTTTGGTGTAACCGAGGATGGCGTACACGGACCATGGAAGAGCCTGGTCGGCAGCGACGATGAGTGATCTGTTACCTGATGAAAATCTAATCCTGCGTGAATACCAGCACCCCAACGATTATGAGCAGGTGATTGCCTTATGGAAGAATGCTGGCCCTGGCATCCACCTGCGCCGGTCGGATGACGCCGACGAAATCGCCAAGAAAATACTTCGTGACCCAGATTTGTTCATCCTGGCAGAGATTGATCACAAGATTATCGGCTCAGTCTTAGGTGGATTCGATGGCCGGCGGGGGATGGTTTACCACCTCGCTGTTGATGATCATCATCGAAGAAAAGGTGTTGGCGCAGTCCTGATGGCCGAGCTTGAAAAGCGCCTGAAAGCAAAAGGCTGTCTGCGCAGCTACCTGCTGGTGACTCGAGATAATTATGAAGCGATCTCCTTTTATGAGAACCTGGGCTGGGAACCGATGGACCTGTTAATTTACGGTAAGAACTTGGAATAACACCAGAAGATGCTAAGTATGTCTATGCGCATAGGAATCATCACCATCTCTGACCGGTCCGCACGCCTCGAGCGCCTTGATGAATCAGGTCCTGCCTTAGAAAAGGCGGTGACAGCCCTAGGGTGGCAGGTCATCAGGTCGACCATCTTACCAGATGAATACGATGCGATAAAACAACTGCTTGAAGTTTGGGCAGATGGCGGGGATGTGGATGTTATTCTGACCACTGGAGGGACCGGGTTCAGCCCGCGCGATATCACCCCTGAAGCCACCCAGGCGGTCATCCAACGCTCCACCCCAGGCCTGACAGAAGCCATGCGGAGCGCCAGCCTGCGCATCACCCCGCACGGCATGCTCTCAAGAGCGGTAGCCGGCATCCGGTCGCAGACCCTGATCGTGAACCTACCCGGTAGCCCACGCGGTGCTGTGGAAAACCTGGAGGTCATCATTCCCGTGCTCCCCCATGCCGTCCAGCTTTTACGACAAGAGCCATCCGCAGAGCAAGGGCATCGGGCAGAATGAGTAGGGTATAATCCTGCTAAACCTACCCCATTTTAATACTCTGGAGGATTGAGTGGATTTTTGGCACGCCGAGATGTTTCCTGACGCGCCGGCGGAGGAACAAAAACCCGGCTGGCGCAGGGTGACTCTCGACACCCTCGAAACGATACTGTTATCCCTGGTACTTTTCCTGGCGATAAACGCCATTTCCGAGCGGATTCGCGTCGAATCCATCAGCATGCAACCGACGCTCTTTCCTGGGGATTATGTTATCGTAAACAAACTGGCGTATCGCTTTAATCATGATCCCCAGAGGGGAGACGTGATCGTATTTAAGTACCCCCCCAACCCTGAAGCTATCCCTTACATCAAGCGCATCATCGGACTGCCCGGAGACCAGGTTCACATATCTGATGGAAAAATATACATCAATGGGCAATTAATGCTTGAACCCTATCTTAAAGTTACCACAAATAGGGGTGGTGATTGGACCGTACCCGAAGGTCAGTTATTTGTCATGGGTGATAACCGTAATAACTCATCAGATTCACGATCCTGGGGTTTTGTACCCCTTGAGAATATCATTGGCCGGGCTGAACTCATCTATCTTCCTCCCAAACACTGGTCTTTCCTACATCAAAATATTGCCGTCGCCTCGCCTGAGCCCTAATTAATAGCCCTGCGAGTTCCTGCGCGCCTTGGTTACAATATTGCAACCTGTAACAAATCTTGTCCTACTGCGTTCTACTAGGTGAATGTATGCCAGGTAGGCTCGACCAGGATCACGAGCTGATCAAAAAAGCCCAACATGGTGATTGTCATGCATTCGGTGAACTTTACGAGCTACATGCATCGGGTATCTATCGCTACCTTTATGCCCACCTGAATGACAGCATGGATGCAGAGGATCTCACTGGAGAAGTCTTCCTAAAAGCCTGGCAGTCCTTACCAAAATATACCGAACGTGGCATACCTTTTAGAGCTTTCCTGAACAAGATTGCCCGCAATGCTTTGGTTGACCATTACCGGCGAAACAATCTCACCGACCCGAAAGCTCCCGATGAACTGGACGGATACAAGGCTGACGAGAACCCTGAGATTGGGGAGATCATCAGCGAAAAGGTCGAGCACAGGCGGATCTTGCATACACTATCTCAGATTAGGCCAGATTACCGGGAGGTACTCACCCTGCGCTTCATTGGGGAGCTATCTCCAGAAGAGACAGCCCGGGTGATGAAGCGCTCGACAGGAGCCGTGCGGGTGTTGCAGCATCGAGCATTAGCAGCTTTACGCGAAGAGCTGGACAAGGTTGGATGAAAAAAGCGCGCTTGATTGAGCAGGTTATTGATACGCATGCTTCTCACCTCATCGTTGGTGAGGAGACGGTCGATTCTATCATTCACATGCACCCCCAAATTGAAGCCGAGCTGCGGGCAGAGCTAGAAGCGCTTAAGTGGTTGGGGTCCGTAAAAACCAGTCTGGAACCACGACCCGGCTTTATCGCAGCTTCGAGTAATCGCCTCGTAAAACAACTTGCCTCAAACCAGGCTTCAGTTGCCTGGGAGCAAATTAGTGATCGAGTTACTGTTCGACAGCTGTTGCTTAAGTTCGCTGTACCCCTAATCATCATTACTATCCTGGTATTATTCATCAATAGCCTGATACTGACTGCCCGGCTATCTATTCCTGGCGACCCATTTTATTCAATAAAACTCTTGAGTGAAGGGATACACCTGGCAGTAACACGCGATCCAATCGATAAGGCTGCATTATATACTGACTTCTCGCGCGAGAGGACGACTGAGTTCGTCGAGCTGGTCCTCAATGGCAAATATGAAGAACTTCCAGCTGCCTCAGCACGCCTGGAGAATGAAATTATCGCAGCCTTGCATTCCATCAACTATCTTAAAAACCGAGGTTTACCAGGAGAACTTTCTGAAACCCTCGAGCTTAAGGAGACCCTGGTCAACGAGATTTCCATGCTGAGCGCATTGAAAGGTAGCTCGCCTCCCGCCGCGTATAACGGAATGGATCTGGCCATCCAGGTGTCTCAAGAAGGCCTGAGGGCATTACGCTGATGACTGCCAATCTGAATCTGGCTTGAAATTACCTAACAATAATGATAAGGAATATTAACCGACTAGCAGGTATGATTAGGTAGGATAGGTGTAACGGATATGTGGTAGATCCGTTAATTAAGGTAAAATTAGTGACTGAGAAATTTATTGCAGAATGAAGATCAAGATAAAATATTATTTGCCTACTTTTAGGTGAACCGTGAAGAAGAAAATGACAGCCAAAAAACTCCACATATTCGGGTCGGAAAGAGCACAGACGATGGTCGAATTTGCGCTGGTGTTTCCGATCGTTTTATTGATCACGTATGGAATTATCGAATTTGGACGCATGGTCTTTATCTATGCAGCTGTCACAGGTGCAGCTCGAGAAGGTGCCAGGTATGGGGCAGCTTCTGGCACAATCAGTGGGACGCGTTTCTACAAGGACTGTCCAGGCATCCGCACAGCCACGAAGCGTGGGGCAATCCTCATCCCCATTAATGACGCCGATATCACCATCTGGTACGATAACGGCCCCAGCCCAACCAGCACCTGGACTGGCTGCCCACCTGTCGGCTCAAACAGTCTCGACCCGATCCTGCTGGGCGACCGCATCGTCGTGCAGGTGGATGTTGATTATCAGCCCATCATGGGAAGCTTTTTGGGCGTCAATGGATTTCATATCACATCACAAAACGCGCGTACCATCCTTTTGAATGTTGAGATGAGCCATTGAGTGTGATTTTCCTTGAGAAGGAAAAATGAAAAAAGGCGCCAGCTTTCACGAAAAAAACTTATCTTGTGAACCCGCAGGAAAAAGCACGGTGAATGAGGTTCGTATGCAAAGGAATATTCATTTACGACAAAAAGAAAAAGGGCAAAGCATGGTGGAGTTGGCGCTGACCATCACCTTCCTGATGATGTTATTAGCCGGCACAATTGACCTGGGACGGGCGTTCTTCACATGGCTGGCACTGCGCGATGCCGCCCAGGAGGGGGCTGCCTATGGTTCCTTTAAACCAGGCGATACAGCTGGGATTCAAGCAAGGATTTGGGATAACCTTGAACAGGTGGTGAGGAATCCATCTACCAATGTAGGCGTCACTGTGACTACCACTAGCTGTGATGATGGTCACATGATCAGGGTAGATGTCAACTACCCGAATTTTCCGATCGCTATGCCATTCCTGGGTACCGTACTCGGCTCACAAGTGATCCCCATCCACGCTACCATCAATGACACGATCATTATCCCGGTCTGCCCTTAGCAGGCATCCAGGGGAAGGAGAGAATGATGAATAATCAATATTACAAATCCGAACAAGGCCAGGCAATTGTCTATCTTGTTCTCGGAATAGTCGTTTTCTTTGGTTTTGTGGCCCTCGCCATCGACGGGGGGATGGCCTTGGCGGACCGTAGAAATTCACAGAATGCAGCCGATTCAGCCTCTCTGGCCGGTGGCGGCGAAGCAGCACGCATCCTGGAACAAGCTGCCCCGGTTTGCTACAAAAACTGGACCTGCGGCGATGCTGGGTCTGCCGTTGCCCATGCCGACATAGCCGCCAAAGCTCGCGCCACTCAAAATGCTTTCAACCTCGACAATAATCTCAATGATCACAATGGCGTGGATACTACCTGCGAGGATGTGAATGGAAAGTATATCGATGTCACGGTTTATATATCAGCTACCACACAGAGTAACTTTCTACAGATCCTGCTGCCGAACGCATTGCATAATGAAGTCGAGGCCGTAACCCGTGTCCACCCAGCCCAACCAATTGGCATCGATGCAGCAGTCATAGGACTTAACCCGGGCATCTGCAATGGTCAGGATGGAGTCACGGTCAACGGCTCAGGGGAAACCCAGGTGATTGGTGGGGGTATCTTCTCCAATGGATGTCTGCAAGGCAACGGCGCTGCCGGTTCTGCTATCGTCATCGGCGGAACTGCAGAAGGTCACTTTATCAGCGAAGGCAACCTTTCCTGGAATCCAGATCCAACACAAACAACTGAAACTCTTCAAACGTCGGACTTCTATATTCCTCCACCAACCTTGGATGCCCACGGAAATTGCATTGGTGGCAATAATGTTAATAACTTGCCGAATAATCTAACACCTGGCCTCTGGTGTGTGAAGGGCAATTTAAATATTAACAAGGATATGACAGGTACCGGCGTCACGATTTATATGAAGAACGGCCATCTAACTTATAATGGAAATGCATCGGTCACCCTCTCTGCACCAACGGCTTCTCCGAATCCCGCTCCTGCTATTCCTGGTGTGCTATTTTATATACCTAACGGAACAGCGTTAACACTGGATGGAACATCGGATGATAATTTTACCGGGATGATCTATGCCCCAAAATCAGATATTCAATTAACAGGTAACGCAGATAATGTTTTTAATGGCCAGGTTATCGGCTGGAACGTGAAAGTCGGTGGTACGAATAATATGGTGGTTAATTATGATGATTGCTCCGGTTTTGTCCGTCAACCCTATATCGAGCTGTACAGGTAAGCGGGCAATAAATTTACGAGAAAACAGGCGGTCAAAATCACCGCCTGTTTTAATTTAAATAAGTACTCCGGACAGGCTACCCAGCGGCACCCGGAATATCCTCCTTACTGCTGCTTCCTCTCGGACCTGACAGATTTCGAAGGGTTCCGCCGCGCTGGACCCACCCGGAGCGCTGCAAGCATACCAAATGAATACCCGCCTGTCAATGTTTTACCCTCCGTCTCGATCCCAAGACCCCACCGATAATTATTAATACCAACACACTTGCCCCGATCACCAGACCGGAGTTACTACCTACAGGGGGTAGCTGGCGATCACTTGTAGAGGTGACAACAACCGGGGCTAAATCTGTCGGTATTGGGGTGATTTCAGGCAGGTACGAAGGCGCAGGATGGCTCAAACCCTCGTCTTCACCCGGGAAGAATGCCTTGGCATTTGTAGAGTATCCCCCTAGAATGACCACCGAAGCGAGGAATATTACCAGCCACCTTAGTTGAATTTTCATGATGCCAAAACCTTTTCGTATGATAAATAATGATTTAAGCTAGTTTATCACAGGATGGAAAGCAGATGATTAATCTGCTGATGGGCATAACTCTTATCTTGAAATCCACAACATTATTGATTGATCTCCTTACAGGAGTAATTAGGATCACACAGATTACAGCTTTCCGAGCATAAGTTTAGCAGAGTGGTCATAGAGATTGCATCTACTCACCCATGCAGTCCGCATGAATAAAGGGTTACCCAATAATTAAGGTAAATCGCCCACAACCCGCAAACGGTATCTAGTTACATCGTTATAGTCGCGGATATATCCAGGGAAGTTAATTTTGAATAAACTTGCCTCGCCCGGGGCCATGCTTTGCTTAACAAATGCATATTGGCAGCCAACCGGTAGCCCTGAATTATTATATAGGGTGCCGCTGACATAAACATTACTCGCAATCTGGTTGCCGTCATTCCATATCTGACCAAAAAGGCTATAACTACCTGCATCATATGCCCCAGAGGTGTCATGGATTGTCAGGCTTGTGTTGGAATCACCCAACCAATATTGGGGAGCATCAAACTTATAATACGACCAACCGGGTGGGATTTGCATAGATACAATGAAGCAACCCTTCTGCTTGGCAGGCAGATCAAATGGAAACGGGTAAGTAGTTTCATCCGCTAGCCATTGCCCCCCTGCATTGAATAAATTCACTTTCACTTTCACCCATGCTAAAGCTCTATCAGTATTGTTGAATACCTCACCGATAATATATAAGTTGTCAGAGTATTCATATGAATATGTTGAGCTTAGAATATTGACCCCATCAGGCGTGGGTCTTGAAACGAGCGGCATGTATATATTCTTCATCTGTGGGACAAGAATGACGTTGACAGATTGAGTATTGGACCAGGGACTCTCCCCCGCAGGGTTGCTGGCTAACACCCGGTAATACCAGTTGCCTCCAGATTGGCTGGTGGCCTCAAATTGGCTGGCAGATCCAGTGTACCGATCGACCGGCGTTGTAAAGCCAGGATTATCATCCTCCTGCAGGCGGTAGCCAGTGGCACCCACCATCTCATTCCAATCCACCAGGTAATCACCATTACCATCAGCATTCTCGATTGGCAATAATACCGGGGCTGCGGGGATCACACTCGCCGTCTCTACATTCGACCAGGGACTGTCTCCCCCAGCGTTACTGGCCAGCACACGGTAATACCACGTACCTGATGGCTGCCTACTCACCTCCAACTCCGTCAGGCTTCCTTCATACCGCACCGTAGGCAAGTTGAAACTACTGTTATCCGCTTCCTCCAACCGGTAGCTCGTCGCTCCACCAACCTCATTCCAATCCACCAGGTAATCCCCATTCCCATCCGGGTTGCTGATCCCAGCCAGCACTGGGCTCTCCGGTGGCGCATCTTCCACCGTCACCCACTCAACATTCGACCACCCACTCTCCCCACCTGCATTACTGGCCAATACCCGGTAATACCAACTCCCATAATACTGCCCTGTCACCGCATATCCGTTTTGTGCACCTTCATAAACCACCCGCGGTGAGGTAAACTCAGCATTGTCGTCTTCCTGCAACCGGTAGCTCGTGGCACTCACCACCTCCGTCCAGCCTACCTGGTAATCCCCATCCCCATCTCCATTTTCAATCGACGATAACACCGGCACCCCAGGCACCACCCCTGCCGTTTCACTGTTCGACCAGGGGCTTTCCCCATAGGTGTTGCTGGCCTGCACCCGGTAATACCACATTCCCGTTGCCTGACCAGTTACCTGGAACTCACTTGCAGCACCTTCATACCGTACCGTTGGGGTAATAAAATCACTGTTATCCGCTTCCTCCAGCAGGAAACTGTCTGCTCCTCCAACGTTACTCCAATCAATCAGGTAATCCCCATCCCCGTCTGGGTTGACTATCGGCAGCAGAGATGGTGCAGCAGGCATTACCCCTGTAGACTCAACATTCGACCAGAGGCTATCTCCAGCAACGTTGATGGCTAACACCCGGTAGTACCAGGTGCCGCCTGCCTGGCCGGCAATATCGAGCTGGCTAGCCGGGCCTGTGTACCGGTCAAGAGGCGTTCCAAAGCCAGGATCATCATCCTCCTGCAGGCGGTAGCCAGTGGCACCCGCCACCTCATTCCAATCCACAAGATAATCCCCATTCCAGTCAGGATTGCTGATCGGCAATAATTCCGGTTCATCTGGCCTGACATTCACCACTTCAATATTCGACCAGGGACTATTACCGCCAGCGTTGCTGGCCATCACCCGGTAATACCAGGTGCCTGCCAGCTGTCCTGTGACCACATGCTGGGTGATCGTGCCTGTATAGCTTATGCTCGGGGAGCTGAAGCTCGAGTTGTCATCCTCCTCAAGCGTGTAGCTTATTGCCCCGGTAACTGTGCTCCATTCAATGTTGTAACCTCCATCTCCGTCTGGATTACTTATTGGAGCAAGAATCGGACTGGCAGGAGGAGCCACCATGACATTCACCAGCTGGGTATTCGACCACAGGCTATCTCCCCCAGCGTTACTGGCCTGCACACGATAGTACCACGTACCTGCTGGCTGTCCTATGACCACATGCTGGGTGATCGTG
>PQAL01000029.1 GCA_003105035.1 Anaerolineales bacterium
GGTGGGCGCTCGGGTGAATACGAGATCTCACTCCAATCAGCGCGCTCAGTCCTGGATGTGCTTGATCCATTCCGTTACGATGTCATCCAGATCGGCATCACCCGGGATGGAACCTGGCTGACCGGAATGAACGTGCTGGAGGCCATGCAGAAGGAGAAGCTGGATGATCTCCAAACTGCGGCGCTCCTGCCTGATCCTTCCTGGGCGGGCATCCATATCGTCCAGAAAACAGAGTTCGGTCTGGTGATCAAGCTGCTTGGCAAGCTAGATGTGGTCTTCCCGGTGTTGCACGGAACCTATGGCGAAGACGGTACCTTGCAGGGATTGTTGGAGTTAGCCGATATCGCGTACGTTGGTGCAGGAGTGCTGGGATCATCGGTGGGCATGGATAAAGGTCTGTTCCAGGATGTGATGCGCGCCAACCGTATCCCCATCGCGGATGGAATGGTTGTCCTGCGCAGCATCCTCCCCGGGCAGATGAATAGTGTGATCACGCAGGCGGAAAAACTCGCTCCATACCCGTTGTTCGTCAAGCCAGCCAACCTTGGGTCGTCGGTGGGTGTGAGCAAATGTAACAACCGCTCGGACCTGATGGAAGGGATCATGGAAGCCGCCCGTTATGATCGGCGTATCCTGATTCAGCAAGGAATCAACGCCCGCGAGATCGAAGTGAGTGTGCTGGGTAATGATGATCCGGAAGTCTCCGTCCCGGGTGAGGTGGTTCCAAGCCGTGAGTTTTATTCCTATGAAGCCAAGTATATTGACAACGCTTCACAACTGCTCATCCCTGCACCCATCCCGGAGAAAACCAGTGCGCGGATCAGGAAGCTGGCTGTTAAAGCGTTCAAGGCGATCGATTGCCAGGGTATGGCACGCGTCGATTTCCTGCTCGATCGTGTCACAGGAGAAGTCTATCTGAATGAGTTGAACACCATCCCTGGTTTTACTTCGATCAGCATGTATCCGAAATTATGGGAAGCCTGCGGACTTCCTTATCCACAGCTTGTTGACCGTTTGATTGAGCTGGCGCTTGAGCGTAAAGAAGACTGCCAAAAAAATATACACCGGTATTTGGGATGAATTATGAGTAATCTGGAGCAGGGAAAAAACAGGATCGGATCCTCCAAGGATCTGGGTAGAGCCCGCAAGCGGAAAATGAGGCGCGAGGGGATATCGTATACACCCTCAGCGCCTAGTTCCTCATCCGGGCACCAGTCTGCCAGGCGGAAGACAAGCCCGGCAAAAGGTCCATCGCTGCGTGAACAGGTGGTTAATAGTAATGTAAGGCTCTCTGGCATTGACCTGGTTGATGTCCCTGGAAAGATTGGTGCCAGGCTCACGTCCAGCGTGAAAAAGACAGGCAGAAAGGCCACCGCAGCTCTGCTCAATCCTCAGGGTAACGCTCCAACAAACGAAAGCCGGCCTCCAAGAAAAGCCCGGCGAACAGAGAACACGTATGAAGCCGCTGCGCATGTGGAAACCCAGCGAAAAACCGGATCAGAGGATGGATTTTTACCCCACAAAAACCGACGTGTGTATGAATCGCGTTCCGAATCCACTCCACCGGTTATGGTCCGAGGTGGGATGGGCGGGATGGCATTTGGAAGGACCGCCTCATCGAGAGCGAATAAGCAAAAACCTCCGAAACGTCGCATCGATGTACCCCTGCATGTGACTGGTGCTGAAGTTCGCTTGCCATCCCTTCCACTTGTGCATATTGGGTGGAGGGCAGTGTCATTGCTGATGGTGTTGATGATGGCCGCTTGCCTGGTCCTGATGTGGAAGGCTCCTGTATTCCAGGTGAATTCCTTGCAGGTTGTAGGTTTGGAACGGTTGACCATGAGCGATCTGAATGCTGTCGCACGAACGGCAGGAAAATCGATTTTCACCGTCAACCCAAGCCATGTGGACGAAGCACTGCACCAGGCTTTCCCCGAGCTTTCGAAAATCGCAGTGAAAGTGAATCTACCTGCCAGCGTAAAAGTAGTCGTGACCGAGCGCGTGCCAGTTGTTGACTGGGTCCAGGACGGAAACGAGATGTGGGTAGACGCGGATGGATACTCCTTCCCGGTGCGTGGGACGATTTCGACCACTTTGGTGAAGGTAGAAGGACATGGCTCTCCTCCCACGATAGTCATGGGTGAACCTGCCAGCATGGAAGATATTGAGATTGCCAGCCAGGTGCCCATCACGACAACCACCATACCAGTAATGCGGTTATCCCCTGACCTGGTAGCTGCCATCCTCTCCCTGGGGTCCAAGATGCCTCCTGACACTTTATTGGTCTATGACAGCGAGCACGGGTTAGGATGGAACGATCCTAATGGCTGGGATGTGTTTTTTGGCGCAGAAGACGAAGACATGGACATGAAATTAGCAGTGTATCAATCTCTGGTGGAGCGCCTGGCGAGCCAGGGAATACAACCGGCGTTGATCAGCGTGGAGTATGTCCACGCACCATATTATCGGATGGAGCGGTAAACCTACCGCAAAGAAGTGATTATGGACGAACCTGTTATTGTCGCAATTGATATCGGAACCACCAAGATCTGTACCCTGGTTGGGCGTGAAGAAGTTCCTGGGACTCTACGCATCCTGGGAGTGGGCATCGAGCCTTCACAGGGGGTACGCAAGGGTGTAGTGGTGGACATGGTGGCGGCCTCACAGGCTGTGGTACGCTCCGTCGAAAAAGCCGAGCGCACCTGTGGCATGGAAATTGACTCAGCCATTGTCAGCCTGGCAGGCTCGCAGGTTTCTTCGGTGAACAGCCGGGGAGTGGTGGGGATTGCCGGGAGGATGATCGATGAAGGTGATATTGCCCGGGCGATCGATGCTGCCAAGGCGGTGAACATCCCCCATAATCGTGAAATCATCCACATCATCCAGCGCGGTTTCAGTATTGACGGTCAGGAGGGCATCCGCAAGCCACTGGGCATGCATGGCTACAGACTTGAGGTGGAAACCCACATCATCACCGCGTCAGCAGCCTCGGTGGAAAACCTGCGACAGTGCGTTGGAGCAGCAGGCGTGGAGGTTTCACAATTTGTGCTCAACCCGCTGGCTTCCGCTGAAGTAGTGCTGACCGAAACTGAACGCGAGATGGGCGTCGTGATCTGTGACATGGGCGGTGGCACCACCGATATGGCGATCTATATTGGTGGAGATGTGTGGCATACCAATGTCCTGGCTGTTGGCGGCGATCACATCACCTCCGACATTGCCCATGGATTACGGCTTCCCATCAGCCAGGCTGAGGAAGTCAAGATCAAACACGGGCATGCCATCCGAGATGAGGTTCCCCCAGGTGAATCTTTTGGGGTGAAGCCATTTGGTGAAGAGGTGTCAGTGGAGATAAATCGGCGGGAGCTGGCTCATATCATCGAAGCCCGGGTGGAGGAGATGTTCAGCTTGGTCTTGCAAGAGATCAAGCGCTCGGGGTATGATGGCTTGCTGCCCGCCGGGTTGGTGCTCACGGGTGGAACCAGCAACTTGCCAGGTATTCGTGCCCTTGCGAGCCAGACACTTAACCTGCCGGTGCGCGTTGCCATGCCGGAAAACCTGATCGGCATGTCGGACAAACTGCAATCACCAGCGTACTCGACGAGTGTAGGGTTGTTGAAGTGGGCTTTATTGATGACAGACATTTATGTGCAGTCAGCTCGCACTGGAATGCGGATTGGTCCGGTGGCAGCTGGATTCGAATGGGGTTCGGTAAAAGATTTTCTTAGGAGGTTGCTACCATAAGCCAATTATGAAAAAGAGTAATCGCCTGAGCAATAATAGAAGTCCGGTTATAACACGGACGAAGGAACAAAATCATTACATTTTATTTGGAGGAGGATCGTACATATGAATCAAATCAGTAGTTTTACTAGCCAGTTGGAATCATTTGCCCACATCAAGGTGGTGGGTGTCGGCGGCGGCGGATGTAATGCCGTCGAACGGATGATAAAGGAAGGCCTGCAGGGTGTTGAATTCATCGCCATCAACACCGATGCCCAGGCACTCATGCTCTCCAGTGCAGCCACCAGGGTGAGGATCGGCGAGAAGCTAACCCGCGGTCTCGGTTCAGGTGGAAACCCTGAGCAGGGAAGCAAGGCAGCCGAGGAATCACAGGAGGCCCTGTACAACGTGCTGCGCGGGGCCGATATGGTCTTTGTTACCGCCGGTATGGGCGGTGGGACTGGGACAGGGGCAGCCTCAATCATTGCCCAGATCGGGCGTGAGCTGGGTGCACTGACGATCGGTGTCGTAACCCGTCCCTTCGCGTTTGAAGGCTCAAAGCGAATTCAGGTGGCTGAACAAGGCATCGAGAAATTAAAAGAGCAGGCTGATACATTGATCGTCATCCCCAATGACCGCCTGTTGCAGATCGTCGATAAGCATGCCAATTTACAGGATGCCTTCCGCATCGCGGATGACGTCCTGCGCCAGGGTGTCCAGGGCATCTCAGAGTTGATCACCGTACCCGGCTTGATCAACCTGGACTTTGCTGACGTCCGTACCATCATGTCAGAAGGTGGGGCTGCCTTAATGGCTGTCGGCAACGGCAAGGGAGATGAACGAGCCCGTATGGCTGCAGAACAAGCCATCTCCAGCCAGCTACTGGACATCACCATTGATGGGGCGCGCGGCATCCTGTTTAACGTAACCGGTGGACCTGACTTGACCTTGTTTGAGGTCAACCAAGCTGCAGCCATCATTAAAGAAACTGCCCATCCTGATGTCAACCTGATCTTCGGGGCTGTGATCGACCAGAATATGGGTGATGATGTGCGCGTAACGGTCATTGCAACCGGTTTTGAGCGTTCAGGTATCGCAGTCCGGAGGGCTGCTGAAACTCAGAAGAACCCTTTACGGACTGAAATGCCCATTATGCACCAGGAAGAGGTGGCGCGTGAAGCGCAGCCTATCGAGGTGGCCAAGACCGACTTTGCGCCGCGCACTATAAAAACGGAAGACCTGGATATCCCAACCTTCCTGCGGAACCGCAATCGCAGCTAAGCATGGATATAGACTGATCTAGGATAAGGATCAGCATGGCACGCGCAGTACCTGGCGACAAAGTCTGGGGGGGTCTGCGCCAGGGATCATTGAGCAAGTTTCAGGTGTCTATCAGGAATCCTGATGGATATCTATGGCACTATCCCTGCTCGATACGGATGGAGAGCGCTCTCCATCTCGTAAAAAAGCGGGAAAATTGTTGGTTTACCTTCACCCTGCTATTTTCCGGATTATGGGTTGAGCGTGATCGTTTGGGTGAGGTAGTAAGCTTGGTAGGGGATTGCCGGCCTCCTCCTCCCGGCAATCCCCGCCGGCCCGCCCGCCTGCGAAGTGATCATTCCAGGCAGGGTGGGTGGTGGAGTAATAAAGTTTTCGCAGCCATTGGAGATGGCGTTTTTACCGCAAGAATGGGTAAACATGGGGGAAAACACACCTTCGAAGAAGTATCTTCTTCATTATATAGACATCAACTTTATCGCAATCTTAAAGAATTAAATCAACTTCAATATTTTAAGAATAATCGCTCATATTTCTCTTGCAGGAGGGGTAACCCTGTGCTAAAATTTGAGCATCTCCACTCCCACCTATGCGGGTTAAAGGTTGTGGAGCCCCCGCCTATAGCGATTACAAATGTTCTAAGAACTAGGTAAACGATATGCGCTGTCCTTATTGCCGACATGATGAATCACGGGTCATTGATACTTCTCACGACACTCGCGGAGGCGTGCGACGCCGCCGGGAATGTGAAAGTTGTGGACAGAGATTCAGCACCTATGAACGGCCGATCCTGGCTACACCGTTGATCGTTAAGCAGGATGGGACACGCGAGGAATTTGACCACGAAAAATTAAGCCGGGGCATACGCATCGCGTGTGCCAAGCGCCCGGTGCCAGCCGCGGATGTTGACCGCCTGGTAGGCGAGATAGAAGCCACCTTGCAGGCCATGGGGCGCGCAGAAGTGTCCTCGCGGGTAGTAGGCGATATGGTCATTGCTGGACTGAAGGAGATGGACCAGATTGCCTATATTCGGTATGCCATCGTTTACCTGGGATTAGATGACCTGCGGTCGATCCGCACAGAGATCGACCGCCTTTTGGAAGGCTGAGCAAATTAGGGGATAAGCGGAGTTATAAATATGGCACAGACTTCAGAAAAGAAAATTGACCGGTACGGTCTATTACCCACACCAGAGATGCCTCCAGGCTTGCCTGCCATAGAGCTAACCGATAATGCGCGCCAGGTGTTGATCCGGCGGTATGTGCGGCGTAACCGTGAAGGGCAGCCCGCCGAGAGTGTGGATGAGATGTTTTGGCGGGTGGCATACCACGTTGCCAGGGTAGAAACGACCTGGAATGTCCCAGAGATGGACCGAGCCGTTGAGTTTTATCAACTACTTACCAGAAAGCAGTTCTTCCCCAACTCGCCGACATTTACCGGTGCTGGTACTCCCCTCGGCCAGCTGGCTGCTTGTTTCGTGTTGCCCATCGCAGATGACATGGGCAGGAATGAAGCCGGTATTTTCCAGACATTGCGTGATGCTGCCCTGATTCAACAGACCGGGGGAGGCAATGGTTTTTCTTTTTCGAGATTAAGACCAAAAAACACCCTGGTAAAGTCCTCTGCCGGGCAGGCCACAGGCCCGGTGGGTTTTCTGCGGGTTTATGACCAGGCATTCGGTGAGATTGCCCAGGGCGGTACGCGCCGCGGAGCCAATATGGCTGTCCTGCGCGTCGATCACCCGGATATCGAAGACTTTATCACCTGTAAAACTGACGAAAACGCCATTACCAACTTTAACATTTCTGTGGGGATCACCGATGCCTTCATGAAGGCTGTCGAAGAAGATGCCCAGTGGGACCTGTGTTTCCCCGATGTTGCCAGCCCCGAATATCATGAATTCCACGGGACGCTTGAAGCTGCAGAGAAGAAGGGGATTCCTGTTCAAACCCACCACCAGGTGCGGGCTCGCGATTTGTTTAATAAAATCGTCAAGCAAGCCCACCATAACGGTGAGCCAGGCATGTTGTTCCTGGATACAGCTAACCGTCACAATCCGGTACCCCACCTATACCAGCTGGAAGCGACCAACCCCTGTGGTGAGCAGTGGCTTGGGCCGTATGAAAATTGTTGTCTGGGTTCGATCAACCTGGCAGAGATGTTCGGTGCTGACCACCAGGTGGATTGGGAAAAACTACGCCAGGCGGTTGAACTATCGACCATTTTCCTGGATGATGTTATCCAGGCGAATGCATACGTCCCGGCAGTTCCCCAGCTCAAACGAGCTGCTGAGCAGGCGCGCCGGATTGGGCTTGGATTAATGGGCCTGGGCGACTTGATGTATCATGCGGGTATTCGCTATGGTTCGGAGGAAGGGCAAGAATTCGCTGCCCAGGTGATGGAATTCATCCGCTACCATGCCATGCTTACCAGCATCAAGCTGGCAGAGCAACGCGGATCATTTCCTGCCATCAAGGGATCGATTTACGATCCCGAAGGTGTGTCATGGAAGCCGCCCCGACCGATCACACCGTTTGCGCGCAATTTCGAGCGCCCCAACATTGATTGGCAGGTTGTCGTAAATGGGATCAAGGAACACGGCATCCGCAATGCCGCTCAAACCACCATCGCACCTACCGGGACGATCGCTACGGTGGCGGGCTGCGAAGGCTATGGCTGTGAGCCAGTCTTCGCCCTGGCTTACATCCGCCATGTCAATGATCAGGGGCAAGACCTGCCTCTGGTATATACCAGCCCACAGTTTGAAGATGCCCTCATCGAAGCTGGAATAGATGAAGTCACACGCCAGGCGATCGTTGATGAGGTGATGGAGAGTGGCACCTGCCAGGGGATCCAGGCCGTGCCTGAGTCAATCCAGCAGGTGTTCGTCGTTTCATTGGATATCACCGCAGAAGAGCATGTGCGTACCCAGGCCGCCATGCAGGCATTTGTTGACAACAGCCTGAGTAAGACGGTCAATTTCCCGGCCAACGCCACCGAAGAGGATGTGGCTATGGTCTACATGCTGGCCTGGAAACTGGGATGCAAAGGCATCACCGTGTACGTAACCGGTTCACGCCAGAAGGTAGTACTCGAAACGAAAGCCACATCGCGCGAGAAAGAACAACCTGCCCGTGAAGAAAAAATATATGAAGCCGGGCATTCCAGTGATTATGGTGACACAGAGCACAAGTGGTCAGCTACCAAGAAGCCTCGCCCGCGCCGCTTGCGTGGATACACCTATAGTATCAGCACCCCGGTAGGCAAGGCATTTGTGACTGTTAATGAAAATGGTGGTGACCATCCATTTGAAGTGTTTGTGAGTACAGCTAAGGCTGGCTCCGAGACTGCCGCAGTATCGGAGGCGATTGGACGCCTGATATCCTACCTGCTGCGCCTGGCATCACCTGTCCTGCCACGTGAACGCCTGAAAGAGATCGTCAAGCAGCTTTCAGGCATCGGAGGTGGACGTAGCCTGGGGTTCGGGCCAAACCGTGTACGGTCACTTCCCGATGGGGTAGCCCAGACGCTGGCGGAATACCTGGATGATTCGGAAGAATACCAGGAAGCCGCTGCCTACAGTGGTAATGGTGGGTATGATAAAAGGCCCATCAGGCCATCAGATATCGTGGAAAAACAAATGTCCACGGTGCAGCCGGCGTTTCGGATCGGAGACCTGTGCCCGGAGTGTGGCCAGGCAGCAGTGGTTAATGAAGAAGGCTGCCGCAAATGCTACGCATGTGGCTATTCGGAATGCTAGATAGGCTTGAAAATAAAATTCCAGGGCACCGATCGGGTGCCCTGTTTTTTTATCTAATGATTGTGGGATAAGAAAATTTAAATCTCGGTTGGAGCGCTGGGGAGGATGTTCAGTGCTGTGCGCAGGATTCCTCCCCAGCGCCCCTATAGGGGAAAAATATCAAGGTGTGGGTGTGGGGGTGGGCTGAGTTGCTCCTGTTAAGGATTGTAATTTCATGATTAACGCCTGCAGAAGCATAGTATTCACCCGGTTAGCCTGGGTGCTGAAGCGGGCCTGAGCGGTGGCCTGAATGGATGGATCCTGAGTGCCTTGCCCCATGGGTCCTCCACCCAAACCAGCAGCACTGCCAACATCACCCATCGGCCCTCCCTGGATAACCAATCCACCGGAGGGCATATTTGGCCGTTGACCACCCGTGGACCCACCTGATCCAAATCCGCTGGGAGGAGAACCGCTGAAGCCTTCAGGAGGCTCGCCTCCGGCTTGGAAATTTCCGCCGCTGGGAAAATCAAAGCTCGGGGTGCTATTTGGGTCAGGAGTCCCACGCGGTCCCATCGGTCCACCCATAGATTGCATCAGCTCCATCATATCGGTGCTGGTCAGATTCATGTCAGTAATGGCATCTATCTGTTGTGCCGTCATGCTGGCTTGGATTTGTTTTAGTAAACCGCCCACTTCAGCTTCTGCTGCTGTATCACTGTTACTCAGCGAGAGATATGCCTGCCAGAGGGGTAGCAGCTGTGCAGCCTGTTCAGACGTCAACGCATTGGCTGTACCATCCAGCTTTAGCGTGCCCACCAGTAATTGGTTCACTTCAGACATACTGGTGGCATTTTGAGAGTCGTTCGTGCCTGTGCTATTGGCTGCTGCAATGGATGAGCTGGACGACGCCTGGCAACCGGATAATCCCCATGCGAGGATTATGGATAATAGTAACAATAAGAGTCCATTTCGTTTCATGTTTTCTCCTTATCAAATTCGATCAACATTATTCATGGCGTAAAGCCTCAATCGGATCAAGCTGCGCAGCCTTGTTGGCCGGGTAAAACCCGAAGAATATACCCACGATGGCTGCCGAGGCAAAAGCCAGCAGGATGGAGGAAGGTACCACAACGGTACGCATACCACCGATCTGCTCGAAGATATATGCGCCACCCACGCCAGCGATAATGCCAATCAGGCCACCTGTCAGGCTTAGCAGGAGTGCTTCAGTCAGGAACTGCCCGCGCACGTCCCCTGGTGTAGCACCAGTCGCCTGGCGGATGCCGATCTCACGCGTCCGCTCAGTGACGCTGACCAGCATGATGTTCATAATGCCGATCCCACCCACCACCAGTGAGACGGCTGCCACCCAGGCGAGTAACTGGCGAAAAGCCGCCGTGGTCGATTCCTGGGTGGTGATGATATCCTCCTGCGTCCGGACTGTGAACGGCAGGTCTGCAACCGTGGTGTCGTGGCGCTTGGCAAGCAGGATCTGGATCTGGGTGATGACATTGTCCATGGTTTTCAGATCAGCCACCTGTACGAGGACGGTGCCTACCTGTTGGCCCTGCACACGGGCAAAAGGAGAGAAGGTGAATTTTTCGAATACCAGGGTGAGCGGGATGTACACCCGCTCGTCATAGTTGGTGTTGCCAACCACACCCTTTTTATCCATGACACCCACCACGGTCAGTTTGATGTCACCGACAGTAATCTTTTCACCCACTGGATCGGCATCTCCAAAAAGGGTCTGTGCAGTACTGTACCCCAGCACTGCTACCTTGGCAGCTTTTTCAATGTCATTATCGGTCAGGAAGCGTCCGGAGGCGACAGTGAGGTCCCTGACTTCCGGGTAGGATGAAGTGGACCCTACCACCGATGCACTATCCACAGAATTGCTCCCGTATTTAATCGTTTCTGAAATATCGCGTTCGACCACAACACCAGAGATGCCCGAGATGGAGCTTTCGATGGCCTTCGCATCATCATAAATCAGGAAGTTCGAATTCGACCCAGAGGTGCGAGAGGGTCCCATGGACATCTGCCCGCCCATGCTTTGAGTAACAAAAAGTAAATTGGTGCCCAGGCTCTGGATATTTTCAGCGATGGTAGCTTCGGTACCGGCGCTGATGGCGATCATGATGATGACCGCTGCCACACCGATGATCACACCCAGCATGGTAAGTAGAGCGCGCAGCTTATTCCGGGAGATACCTTCGGCAGCGATCCTTAGGACTTCTGAGATTTTCATGCCAGGCCTCCCGCGACTGCCTGAACCGGCATATCGACAGGATTGTTGTTGCCATTGAGCCGACCATCCTTCAGTTGGATGGTCCGCTCTGCATACGCAGCGTTCTTGGCATCATGGGTGATCATCACAATCGTTCTGCCTTCGGAGTGTAAATTTTGCAGGATCTCCATGATCTCCTTGCCAGAGTGAGAATCCAGGTTACCTGTGGGTTCATCGGCTAAGATAAGCGCAGGAGAGTTGATTAACGCCCGGGCAATGGCTACTCGTTGCTGTTGTCCGCCTGACATCTCAGTGGGTTTATGATGATCCCGGTCCACCAGTCCCACAGAAACCAGGGCATTGTGGGCCATTTCTACTCTATCCTTGTTTGGGATATGCCCGTTGTGACGATATACGATGGGCATAAGCACATTCTGAACTGCGGTTGCCTGGGCTAAGAGGTTGTAAGATTGGAAAATAAAACCAATCTTCTGATTGCGGATGTGGGCCAGCTGCTCGCGACTCATGCGGCTGACATCCTGACCTGCCAAAAGGTACGTTCCACTGGTCGGCCGATCGAGACAACCCAGGATGTTCATCAGGGTGGATTTACCTGAGCCCGATGGCCCCATGATGGCTAGGAATTCACCTTCCTGAACATTCAAGCTAACACCATCCAGTGCGGTGACCTTGACATCACCCATCTGGTAAATCTTTATTATCTGGTTAAGCTCAATAATGGATGATCCGGTCATTTAGACGTCTCCACAATTCCGGTGGTAACCACATCGCCTTCGTTCAAGCCTGATTTGATCTCCGCATAGGTGTAGTCTTGCAACCCGACTTCCACGGTCTTAAAGGTTGGGGTGCCATTTTCCATTACGAAGACACCATAACTGTCCGTGGAAATCTCGTGCAGGGCTTCGACAGGTACGAGCAGGGTGTTATTTGCCTGCTCGCTGATCACTTCGACCGTAGCACTTAATCCGATCGGGAGGTTTTGAGGTTTGGAGAAGGAGGAGGTGTCCAATTTTGCGGTGGTCTGGATGGCCGTGACGTTGAAGGCATTGGACAGGCTAGGGTTGATCGCGACGATCTTGCCAGTGAAGGTCTGGTTGGGTAAGGCGTCAAAGGTAACCGAAACTTCATAGCCGATGCCTACATTATTCAGGTCTGATTCATCCAACAACACTTCCAGGTAGGGTTGGCTGAGGTCGGCGATGGTGATGAATTTCTGAGTTCCCACATCATCCCCCACCTTGTTTGAGATCGCGATGATCGTGCCATCGAATGGAGCGGTGATGGTGTTGCTGACCGATTCAGATTCAACCACAGCCAAGCTGGCTTGGGCATCATCTAGCTTAGCTTGGGCAATCTGTTGGTCCAATGTATTGGATGTGCCTGAGCTCAGGGCTTCAATCTGTGACTGGTCTTCTGCAATCTGTGATACCAGCAGCTTGATGGTAGCTTTCATGGAGGCAATCTCGGCGTCTTTCGCTTCCAGCTCTTCCTGCGAATAATTGGCGTTGCACCAGTTATAGTTATATAGCGCAGCAACCATCTGCTGATATTCTGTGCTGTTCGTTAGGTGGTCTGAGCGGTTCCAGCGATCCAGGGCAATCTGGTAGGCTTCCAGTTTGCTTTCAATCGTATCAGAATCACAGCGCTTGCCGTTCATAGATGCCCGCTCATTGACCAGGTCGGTAAGGTTGGATTGGTTGTCGTAGACACTCACCTGCCTGGTTGCCAGGTCAGATTGCAATTGATCCAGGCTTACGGCGGTGTTGGTAGCTGAAGTCAGATCATCCAGATTTTGTTGGGCTTGTAAGACGGCCAGCCTGGCTGATGTAAGCTTGGACTGAATGGTTGCAGCTGAGTCACTGGGTGAGGAGACTGCAAGCACATCCCCATTCTTGACCTCATCACCCACAGCGACGTTCAGATGAGCAAGCAAACCACCGTTTTCGAAACCGAGCTGGGTTTCACTCTCGCTGATCACTGCACCCGTACCACTGGCGGAAAGCACCAGATTGCCTCTTTTAACTGTAGCCGTCTGAAGTGGAGTAGCGCTGGAAGCTTCGACCGTGGTAGCGGTGTGTTGATAGTAATAGTACCCTCCCGCTGCAGCAGCCAGGATGACAACGACTAAAATCCAAAATACAGGTTTCTTGAACATATGCCTCCTTAGAGAACAATCAGATTTATCCCTGTAAATTGTAGGAAAAAGCTATAAAGACAAGGTTAGGAGATTATTTAGAAATTGTTATGAATTTCACCTGATGTATAGCTCGGCGATGGCAGAAACACTTTTGCCCCTCTGAACCTGCTTACCAGGAACTTTAATCCTAACAAAATAACTTCTTAATAATTCCTAAATATCAGATTGTTATCCTTCAGGCAGATCCACAGTGGATCAAATACTAAAAAAAAGTAAAGGAGATAAAAATCTAAGAATGCAAAACAAACGAATCATATCCATCCTTGTTTTAGGTGCGCTGGCCATCGCCACAGCTTTCGGCGTTATCGCCTACCAATCGGTCGAAGCGGCTACACCCACAACCTCAACAGGAACTACATCTACCGGTATAACCAGCACAACCACACAGCCTGGCCCTGGTGGGCCTGGTAAAGGCATGAATGAAGGCTATAACAGCCAGAACCTGGCAGATGCACTCGGGATCACCCTGGACGAGCTGAATACCGCCAACCAGACTGCATATACCAATGCGTTGAAAGACGCTGTATCGCAGGGATTGATCACCCAGGCGCAAGCTGACCAGCTGACTTCCAATGGAAATGCATTCCCATTCGGCAACCGCTGGGATGGCTGGTTAGGACAAAATGGTATCGACTTCAATACTTACCTGGCTGATGCCCTGGGGATCAGTGTGGAGGCCTTAAAAACCGCACAGACTACAGCTTACAATGCCAATCTTGACCAGTTGGTGACGGACGGTACGCTGAGCCAGGAGCAGGCGGATCTGATGAAAGGTGAATATGCCTTACACAACGACAGCACCTTCCAGTCGAGTATGCAGGCAGCTTACACCTCAGCAGTCACTGCAGCGGTCTCAGCGGGTGTCATTACTCAGGCCCAGGCTGATCAAATCCTCAGTAAAAGCAGCAATATGTTCACTGGTGGGATGGGTGGCTGGGGCGGTCATGGTGGTCCACACGGCCGCTGTGGCGAAGGAGGCTTCATGCCTGACTCTGGCACTCCACCTTCAACAACTCCATAACACCCCGACGTTTCATTTCTTCTCCTCCTCATAAGGGTAAAGTATCCGGGAATGAGCCCCCCGGATACTCCCTTAATGGATAACGGGGATGCTCGGTAACTAGATTTCCTAATAGAGATGATAAAATCAGCTTATGACCAAAAAAATCCTGGTAGTCGACGATAAACTCGAATTACGAACATTGCTAAAATCCTATCTTACCCAGGAAGGCTTCGATGTGGTTACAGCCAGTGATGGTCAAGAAGCGTTATTCGTTGCCCGGCACGAAAAACCCAATTTGATCATCCTGGACCTGATGATGCCTGAAATGGGCGGGTACGAGTTCATGCGCTGTTACAACCGGGAAGCCGATACCCCGGTGGTGATTCTGACCGCCAAGATCGACGAGAATGACAAGGTGCTTGGGCTTGAGCTGGGGGCAGACGACTATGTGACCAAGCCCTTCAGTCCGCGCGAGCTGACCGCCCGGGTGAGAGCGGTGCTGCGCCGGGCAGAGAAACAGACCAGCTCAGCAGAGATTTTGAGGATTGGAACTATCGAGCTGGATTGGGCAGGAAGGACAACCACCGTGGATGGCCAAATCGTGGAGCTGACACCTTCTGAATTCTCGCTGTTGGCTACATTGATGGCTACTCCCGGCAGGGTCTTCTCACGCCTTGAGCTGTTGGATCGACTGCAGGGGAGTGCCTATGAGGGCTATGAACGTACGATTGATGTGCACATCCGTAACCTGAGGGCAAAGATCGAGCTTGACTCAGCCAATCCCACCTACATAGAGACCGTGTACGGAGCGGGATACCGCTTCGCCAACCCAAATATAGGATAAAAGCCTGTGATGCGCTCATTGGCGGTAAAACTAACCCTGGCCTTTCTACTGGTCGGCCTGACGGGCTCAATCCTGGTGACGGTCATCATCCAGACGCAGACACGGACGGCATTCAACAATTTCATTGTGAACCAGGAGCAGCAGACACTTGCAGACAACCTGGAGGCCTACTACCAGGCGAATGGGTCATGGGCAGGGGTGAGTAACGATATTTTATATGCGCAAATGCCGCTGCCATTGCAGCCAACGGGAGGACACGGTGACCCGCGTGGTGGCAGTCCCTTCACCCTGGTCGGGCCGGACAGGGTGGTCATCTTCAGTAATCAACCGGATGAAATCGGTCAGACGTTGAGTAAGAGTACGGTGAGTCACGCCATCAACCTGCAGTGGGATAATCAAACCATTGGATGGCTGATTCTGACGCCCATCCAGCGTAGTTTTACGCCTAACACCCCTGAAGGAAATTTTCTACGCAACGTCAATACGGCGACACTCCTAAGTGCATCGGTAGCTGTACTACTGGCTGTTTGTTTGGGAGGATTGCTGGCGTTTACTATGACGCGTTCATTGCGTGAGCTCACTGAGGCTACTATTGAAATCGCCAAAGGCAGGTTCGGAAAACAGGTCACGGTGCGCTCGAAGGACGAAATTGGGAAATTAGCTGAATCTTTCAATCAGATGAGCCTGGACCTGGATCAGGCTACCCAGGCTCGGCGGCAAATGACTGCGGATATTGCCCACGACTTGCGATCCCCGCTGAGCGTCATTACCGGATATGCCGAAGCACTCAGCGATAATAAACTGCCTGGCACTCCCGAAGTTTATGACATCCTGTTACAGGAGACGAAGCACCTGGATCGCCTGGTGGATGACTTGCGCTTGCTCAGCCTGGCTGATACAGGTGAGCTACCCCTGACCGAGCAAACCATCTACCCTCAGGCCTTGCTTGAGAGAGTGGCAGCTCGCCACGCCGTGGCGAGCGAACAATATAAAGTCGAACTGAAAATCGAGGCCGAAGATAATCTTCCTTTGATCAAGGTGGATGTTGAGCGCATGTCACAAGTGCTTGACAACCTGATCTTAAACGCATTTCGCTATACTCCTGAAGGCGGGTGCGTGATTCTGGGAGCATCATGCACAGGAGACTCTGTTTTCCTGCGCGTGAAGGATACTGGCAGGGGGATTGCAGCTGAAGACTTATCGCATATATTCGACCGCTTCTACCGGGGAGATAAATCTCGCCCGCATAACGGTGAGTCGGGGTTGGGATTAGCGATCGTGAAGTCTATCGTTGAGGCGCATGGTGGAAATATCAGCGTAATAAGCTCACCTGGGCAAGGTGCAGAATTCACCATCACGCTAAAATCTTTAATTGATATTTAGCTATATTTTCTTATTGAGCGGTCATCAGCTCGTACCTACGAAGAAGCGAGTGTACTCGAGCGATGAACACCTGTGGGTGGAAAGTCTCCCTCAAACACAGGTCAGCACCAACTTCCAGACCGATTAAAACATCCTCTTCCCGCATATTTGTTCCTACCAAAATAACCGGGATGTGACTTGAGACATCGTTCTGGCGTAGAGAACGGATGATCGCCAGGCTGTTAAAGTCCGGCACACTTATATCGAGCACGACAAGTGCAGGACTCTCGTTTTGGATCAGGTCGACTGCCCCCACCCCCCTGGTTGAGTGAATGGCTTTGTATCCTGATTGGACCAGGCTGGTCAGGATGGATTTCGCCAATGAATCATCCGCGCTGACAAGCATGATGGTGTTTCGTGACATGTTCGAACCCGATTAATATCCTTTTGACCAGTATATCGGGAGCTTATTTAGATATCGTTAAGGAATCATTTCAGGATTGTTCGAGCTGGATTAAAAAAAAGAACCCTGCATGAATGCTAACGCAGGGTTCCTTTCTTAATCAATCGACTCATTATTGATTGGTTAGGTCCCAATAAGAGACCTGATCAACATTTATTGTCAAGTTTTGCGTGTCGGCTGCACCGATCACCAGACCGAACTGACCCTGGCTAAACGTGCTGTCAGTGAACTCAGCCAGCTTATAGCTATTTGCATAGATGCGTAAGGTATTCCCTTTCATCCAGATACCCATGATATTGGTCTGGTTGGCACCTGCCTTGATCGGGGAAGCAGCTTTCCATTCCTGAAGGGCGACATAGGTATTATCTTCCCAAGTATACAGGCGGTAACGGCCATCGCATGAAAATTCAAGCACGTAACCCTGGCTCGGGTCGGGGGCGCGTGCCAGCAGGCCATATTTATCAAGACCAGAGCATGTACCGCCGTTAATGAACGTGGCCTGCAGGTAATAATCTTTCATGGAGGCCTTGTTGGATAATCCCCATTCATCACCTTGGCCTGGATTAGTCTGGGTCATGACCAGCTTTCCGTCACCCTGAGTAAACTTCGAATTGGCAGTACTCAGCAGATACCAGCTCGAAGTAACGTTATCCATGTTGTCCGTCCAGGTGGGGTTGCCAAGGTTGAGCGCAGATTCACCTTCCACCACCTTAATGAGTACATAAAAGGGTTCGGAGGCATTATTTCCTGTGCCAAATTTCACCCCGGAGGGATTTTGCAGCTCCCAATTGCCCTGATAAGTGCCGACAGTGCCTGGGGATTTCATGGATGCCGATACATCCAGTGTAGCATTGGGTGCTGTGGTGCCAGTCAGCGGCAAGGGGCTGACGCCGTTCATCTGGTCACCACTGATAAACACGAGTGAGTATTGGTTGTTCCAGGTGCACGTCCCGGCATTCTGCAAGCGCCATGTCTTGACAAAGTCCTGACCAGGCAACATTTCAGTGTTATCCGGGATAGTGATATCGTCAATGAACTTAACCTTATCGAGACAAGCTCCCGGTACATTCGTCGGTGCAGCGGTGGGTGTAACGGTTGGTAAAGGAGTGGATGTGGCCGTGGGTACACTGACAGTTGCTGAAGGCACCACCTGGGTAGGTATCGTCGTTGGGACTGTGACCGGTTGGGTGATTGTGACCAATGGTAGCCCTGTTTGCGTGGGGAGAGGTGGTGAAGTAGGGGGAACTTCACCCGTGCTGGGCATATTGCATGCCGCAGCAAACAGGGCAATCAGGATCAGGGTGGATATGGTAAAAAGTGGGCGTTTCATGCTCTTTCCCTCCAAGGCGTTCAAACATATAATTATGTTTGATTTAATAAATCAATCACAGCAGTCTCTATGACGTAAATTATACGTCAGTTGTTCCAGAGGTTTGCCTTCCATCGCCAGCATGTTCGTAGATTATTCCTCGGAGGACAGTCCATGACAAAACGCATCATCATCGTAGCCGGTAACATTGGAGTCGGAAAAACATCACTCGCTGAGCGGTTAAGTGTACGCATGGGCTGGCAATGTGCCTTTGAATCAGTGGCGGACAACCCCTACCTGGCTGATTTTTACCGTGATATGCACGAGTGGTCGTTCCACCTGCAGATCTTTTTCCTTGGCCACCGCGCTACGCAGTATCTCGAGCTGTCGAAAATTCCCCAATCGGTGATCTTCGACCGCACGATTTTTGAAGACTTTTACATCTTTGCCCGGGCGCTGCATACGATGGGGAACGTCGACGAACGCGATTACCAATCTTATCAGCGTGTGTTTGAGTTGGTGACATCCCAACTACCACCCCCTGATCTTCTAATTTACCTTAAAGCGCCGGTTGACGTGCTGATGAAGCGCATCCACAACCGGGCGCGCAGCATTGAGACTGGCATCACCAGCGAATACCTGTCTCTGCTGGAATCATTTTACGATGATTGGATGAAGATCTATGACGTTTGCCCGGTTATCACCATCAGCTCGGATGACCTGGATTTTGTGCACAAGCCACAGCACCTGGACGTCGTCGTGCAGCGTATCCAGGATCGATTGGCTGGTAAAGAGGAGCTGGAATTTCCGGCTGGTTGAGGCTTAGAATAGGGAAATCCTCAAGATGGTCGGGAAGTAAACCGTCAGCAGCGAGTCGACGATCAACGCCAGCATGAACCATACTCCGAAACTGCGGTTGTGGATGAAGGCGGCTGCCACAAAGTAATTTGGCCATACATCCGGGTAATCGGCAGGTTTTTCATCGGGCTTGGGGGCTTTGAACATCGGCCAGATCTTCCGCATCGTGGGGATCGCCAAGAGCACTGCTGCCATCACCAGGGTGTAATACCCGTTCAATACCAGGACGAAGACGAGAATATATTGCAAGATGAGCATGCCCACCAAAGTGACGCGGGCTGGTTTCTCACCGATCACCACCGGGAGGGTGTGAATCTTGCGATCCTTATCCATCTGGTACTTGTCGATGTGCTTGCCGAAGATCACCCCGGTCACGCCTAAAGCGTATGGCAGGCTGGCCAATACCACGATCCAGCTCCACGCACCTGTGATAACGTAGTAGCCTCCACCGATCATCAGCGGACCCCATACCAATAAAACGGAGAGCTCACCCAGGGCGATATATTTCAATGGCCAGGTATAAAATAACACGAAGAAAACGCCCAAACCCAGGAGCAAGACCGTCCACCAGCTGTGGGTGAGGATCACGAGCAGGATGCCCATGACCAGGGCAATCGCACCGGTGACACCCGCGTAGGTCAGGTGCTGGCGTTTGGACATCAGGCCATGCACCAATGGCTGTGGACCATACTGTGCCCGGTAGTAGTTATCCTTGTCCACGCCCCGGTTGAAGTCGGTATAGTCGTTTAACAGGTTATTTGTGGCATGCGAGAAGATCAACCCAAGGGTCAGAAGGACCCACTTTAATAAATCAAACTTTCCATCGCGAAAGGCGAAGATACCAGCAAAAGCCCCACTCAAAAAAGTCATGATCAACACTGCAGCCCGGGTGGAGATCAACCATTTTGAAATCACATCCAGCTTGTTCCATTCCTCATTGGACACATGCGGGATGACCTGCAAAGCTCTACGCCACATTGATATATTCATAAACCACTCCTAATTTACAAATGACGACCAAGTATACCCTTTAAATATTGATAGGTGCAAGGTATGAATCTATGAGGATCGCCCGACTGCCTCATATCATCGGCTCAGAAGGGCGTGAAATTTCAGGCTGATTCCACGGCGGAGATCCATTGGTCCACAAGCGCAGGAACGATCGTTACTGCACTGCCCTGATAGTAATTAAATCCAGACGGAATCGCCTGCATTTCCAGGGAAACCAGGCATTTTTCGGCATCTTTGCGTGCCAGGAAGACCAGCGAGGCAAAAGGAAACACTGCCAGTGAGGTCCCCACGACCAACACGATGTCTGCTGTAGCAACATGCAATCGGCTCTCGTCTAAGCTCAATACTTCTTCACCGAACCATACAACATCAGGGCGGAGCTGGCAATTATCTTCGCCGAGCTGTCCGAGGGTGATCGGATTTCCATCGATACGGTAGCGTAGATCAGGATACCTGGTGCTTCTGGCATATGCCAGGTTGCCATGCACATGGATGACATACTTCGATCCACCCCGTTCATGCAGCTCGTCCACATTTTGGGTGATCACCACCACATCATAATAATTCTCCAACTTGCCGATCGCCAAATGCGCAGCGTTGGGTTTGGCTTTCCAGGCTGCTGCGCGCCTTTCATTGTAAAACTCGAGTACCAGGGCAGGATTCTTAAGCCAGCCTTCCGGGCTGGCTACTTCCTCCCAGGCATAATTTCTCCACAGGCCGTTCATATCGCGGTAGGTAGGAAGTCCGCTCTCCGCGCTGATCCCCGAACCGGTTAAGATGGTGATTTTCGATGAGCTTCTTTTGATGGTCATTCGACTTGAAGAACCACACTAAACGATAACTTCTCTCAGCACCTGGCAGACTCTTTCAATCTGGGCCTCCTCCATTACGCCGGAGAACGGTAAAGCCAGGCCTCGCCGTCCAAGGTCTTCTGTAACGGGGAAGGCGCCTTCCTGGTAGCCGAAGCGGTCCACCATGAAGGGCTGCAGGTGAATGGGCAGGAAATAGGGCCGGGCGGGAATGCCCTTTTCTCCCAGCTTCCTGGCGATCTCGTCTCGCTCGATGCCAGGCGCGAAGCGTACGACGTACACGAACCAGCTCACCCGGGTGGTATACCTGGCGATTTGTGGTGGTTCAACCCCGGGGATCTCGGACAAGCGCTCGTTATACCAGCCAGCAACTTTCTCTCGCTTCGCAATCAGCTCATCCAGGCGCTTCATCTGCGCCAGCCCAAGGGCGGCACTCATCTCATCCAGGCGGTAGTTATACCCCAGGTGGGTATGTTGCAGCCAGGTATCGCCTGGGGCTCGGCCCTGGTTACGCAAGGCGCGCATGAATAAAGCTGCGTCTTCGTCATCGGTAATGATCATCCCACCTTCGCCGGTGGTGATTTGCTTATTGGGATAGAAGCCGAACACACCATAATCACCCAGGGTACCGGCAGTGTGTCCTTTATATGATGCCCCCAGTGCTTCACAGGAATCTTCAATCACCTTCAGCTTGTACTTCCAGGCTGTGTTCAAGATCAGCTCAAAGTCAACCGGCTGGCCGAAGACATCCACGGGTAGGATAGCTTTCAATTTAGCATCAGCATTGGCGCCTTTCGGAGGCAGCCAGGCCTGGGCACTCCGACCGCCTTGCATGATGTCTTGGGTGGCTGCGAAGACCAGGTATGGATCGATATTGCCTGATCGAGGCTCAACATCCACAAATACGGGCACAGCTCCTTCATATAGTAGAACGTTAGATGAAGCAACAAAGGAAAAAGGTGTGGTGATCACCAGGTCGCCAGGGCTAATCCCGGCCGCCCTGACGCATAAATGCAAACCTGCCGTACCGGAAGAGACCCCCACGGCATGCTTGCTGCCCGTGTAGCTCCGGACGCTTTCCTCGAAAAGGTTGATCTGGTCTCCCATCGATAGGCTAGGTGTGGCCATCACCCGGGCGACTGCCTGGCGTTCCTCTTCGGTCAGATCGGGGGAAGACATACTGATGGGTGGTGTTGCAGGAAGGTTATCAAATGGAGTCATAGAATTAAGGCAATCCAGGTATTAATGACAATATGGGTTTTAATCCGGCCAGATAGTGCCTGCCCGGACAATGCTGCCAGTGGGTACATCGCGTTTTATGGTGGCTCCATTGCCGATGCGGACCCGGTCACCCACCTTCACGCGTAGATTGATCGTGACACCCATCCCAACCAGGGTAGCTTCCCCAATGGTCACCTCACCGGCCAGGATCGCACCTGGTGAAAGATTGGAGAAATCTCCCAAAATGCAGTCATGTGAGACGATGGCTCCGGTGTTGATGATGGCTCCGAAACCAACATGCACCTCACTGCCCACATAAGCATGCGGCATCACCTGCACGCCATCGGATAGCACGGCACTGGGCTCAACAAATGCAATCGGGTGAACCAGCGTTGGGCAGCTGAAGCCGGCATTTGTAAGATTCTCGAATACGCCCAGGCGAGGGGCGATATTCCCAATGCCGCCCACTGCGTTGGCTGCCAGGTGTACCCCCGCTTTTTCCAACTCTTTCAAGATACCTGCCCCGCCAAGCACGCTGACCTCCATGATTTCAGTACCGACAGGGATGCCATCGTCGACGATGCCGATGACGGTATAGCGGTCCAGATACCTGATCAAGTCGATCAGGGCTTTACCGTGACCACCCCCGCCGTACACAATGATTGCGTTTGGCTGGAAATGCTTCCCCTGGAAATCAACTGTTGAAGCAGCCGCCAGGTTAATCTTCTCCAGCACCATCTTCTCGGTGACGAACAGATCGGTTGGGAATTGGGATAGGTCAAGGTTGTGCTTGTGGGCCAGCTGAAGTGCCGGTTGGCTGATGCGCAGGTTAGCCGGTACTGTACCACCGGTTTCCTCGGCGGTGGGGATCGCCGGAGGCCTCCAATCTGGTGAACCTGCCAGGTAGCCGAAAATCTCACCCGCCTGGACAGTCTGTCCAACCTGATGCGTCAAGCCTACCAGGTAGCCGTCAGCTTCAGCACTCAGCTCCAGGGTGGACTTGGTAGTCTCCAGGGTGCACAATTTGGTACCCCGCACCAGGTACTGACCTTCGACAACGAGCAGCTCAGCCAGCAAAGCCCCGGGCTCGTTGGGATTTATCAATGGGATGAGGATGCGAGTTGGCTCAGGCATGTTCATATGGATTCTTGATGAATTTTAACATTAACGGGTGGAATATTGGCTGTGAAAGGGGAAATTAGGTTCATAACACACGGGTCAACACCTCATCTCAACGGCAGACCGGAGGATATCGTCGACTCCTGGCAGGATAGCCTGCTCAAGTGCGGGCGAAACCGGGATGGGGAATTCCTGGGCTGCAAGCCGTCTCACGGTCAGCATCTTTCCTGCCTGAGCTTCAGCCACCCGGGCGACAATCTCTGCGCCCCAGCCCAGGCTGTGGGTGCCCTCTTCAAGCACCAGAAGAGCACCGGTACGGCTGGCTGACTGGGCAATCGGCCCAACATCAAAGGGGGCGAGCTGAGTCGGTACGACGAGCTCAGCAAACAGCTCATGTTCATAAGCCAGGCGCTGGATTGCCTGCCTGGCAAGCTCTGCCATATAACCATAGGCTGCAATGGTCAGCGTAGGAGCGGGGGCAGCCCGCAGGGCGAGCATGTAGAAGGGGAATCTTGCTTCGCGACCACAAAACTGCACAGTTAGGTTGAATTCTGCCAGGTCGCTTTGCGCCTGGACGGGGAGTAAATACCCCAGCTTGTTTTCCAGGAATAGTGTAGGGTCCGTTGCCTGTAGAACGCAACGATAGAGTAAGTCGCCCGGGCTACCAGTACCATCCGGCTGGCAAAAGCTCACCGGTGCGATCACCTGCAGACCTGGGATTCCCAGGTATAGCTTTTCGAGGCTCTGGCTATGTGTGGGGCCGTAACCCCTCCTGCCACCCATGGGGGTGCGAATCACAAGGGGCACACTCACCTGCTCGTTATACATCCAACGGAATTTGCTGATGTGGTTGACCAGCTGGTCTGCCATCAGGGTGACAAAATCGCCGAACATGATTTCCACCACTGGGCGTAAGCCTCGCAGGGCCATCCCGGCTGCCAAGCCGACGAAGCCTGCTTCAGAAATGGGCGTGGTGAGCACCCGGCTGGGGAAGGCGCTGGACAGTCCTTTGGTGACTTTGAAGGCACCTCCATACGGGTCCAGAACATCTTCACCTAAACAATATACCTGCTCGTTCTCAGAGAACGCACGATGCAAGGCTGTATTGAGCGATTCCAGGACAGATGGCATGGGGGATGGTCAACTCAGCGCGGGGAGCTGGAGCTCACCTGGCAGCTTGTGGGTTTGGGAACTCAACCAGAGCCTTCTTCTGGTCCCCCAGGCCGACGGTACACTGGTTTATTAATCTCAACCTTCAAGCTTTCGATATTCTCGCGCACGCGGACTTTTTCAGCTTCGGTGAGGTGAGTGGAAGCAAGCACGCTTTCCAGTAGTTTCAAGCTCTCACGCGGTTTATTGATCTGCTTGAGATAGGTCGCCAGATATTCCTGGGCCTCGAATCGGCAATGGGGCTTTTCCAGCTGGACCGCTTTGTAATACCATTCCAGGCATAGGGAGAGATTACCCAGCTTATCGTAAATCACAGCGATGTTGAGGCACATTGACGATTTATCGAGATCAGAAATATCGCTGTTTACCAGAGAAGTGAACGCTTCCAAGGCAGCCTGCAGGTTCCCAGCATCAAACATCTGGGTGCCATAATCGACACGATTTTGGAAATCCTTGTAGTTCATACCTGCCTCCTCAGCTTCTCAGGCTTACTGATCCTCCTTACGAAGGATTGTGATTATGGCAAAGCGATGAGAATTGGTGTGGTCCCATGTATATTTTATCTCAACAGCGGGAAAATAGCACCCTGGTGGCGTCAATCTGTTTCAAGTTGGTGCAAAACCACAATTAGCTGATCCTGCCAACTTTCCAGCGCTGCGATGGGTATCCAAATGGCATTCTTGCCGGTGCGGATATCACCGCCCAGCTCGGGAATCGGGCGGGAAGTTTCACCTTCAGGCAGGGGGGGATAGCGGAGGATAATCTGCCCACCTTCGGCGCTGATGGAGGCAAGACCGACCTTGTCTGCCAGCATCTTCACCTTAAGCTGGTAAAACAGGTTGCGAGTTTCAGCTGGCAGGGGGCCAAAACGATCGATGAATTCACCTTCAAGGGCGTCGATCTCATCCTGAGTACGCAGGTCGGCCAGCCGCCTATACAATCGAGTGCGTGTTTGCCGGTCGGGAATATAACTGGCAGGTAGGCTCACTGCGAGAGGCAGGTCGACTGAAATGGGTAGCCCCGGTGCCGCTTGATCAGCCTGTAAAGCCTGGGCTAACACTGGAACAGGTTTACCAACGCGTAAGCGTTGCACGGCATCGGCGAGTAATCGGGTGTACAGGTGAAAGCCCACCGAGGCGATATATCCGTGCTGGCGTGTGCCAAGAATGTCTCCTGCACCGCGGATTTCTAGGTCGCGCATGGCGATGGAATAGCCGGCGCCAAGCTGGGTGTTTTCTGCGATTGTCTCCAGGCGTTGCCGGCCTTCGATGGTGGGAGCCAGGTGCTTGTGACGGAAGAAGTAGGCATAAGCGCGCTGGGCACCGCGTCCCACACGCCCTCGCAGCTGATAGAGCTGGGCCAGGCCGAAGGTATCCGCCCGGTCCACGATCAGGGTGTTGGCATTGGGGATATCCAACCCCGACTCGATAATCGAGGTGCTGAGCAAGATATCCACATTACCATTGGAGAACTGCTCCATACGCTGCGAGAGCTGGTCTTCTGCCATCTGGCCATGAGCCACCACCACGCGAGCCTCCGGCACCAGCTTTTCGAGGTGAAAACGCATGGCACCGATCGTTTGTACCCGATTATGTACGAAGAAAACCTGGCCACCTCGCTCTAGCTCACGCAGGATCGCCTGGCGGACGAGGGTGGGCGAGTAAGGACCCACATGTGTGATGATTGGCAAGCGCTCTTCGGGAGGCGTGTTAATAGTGGAAATATCGCGTACTCCGGTCAATGTCATGTATAGTGTGCGCGGGATAGGCGTGGCTGTCAGGGTCAGCACATCTACTTCCGTGCGCATCTTTTTCAGGGTTTCCTTGTGGGTAACTCCGAAGCGTTGTTCTTCATCGATTATTAACAAGCCCATATCTTTGAATACGACATCACCCTGCAGCAGGCGGTGGGTACCGATGATGATATCCACCTTTCCAATAGACAACTTCTCGAGGATGTCTTTTTGTTGTTGTGGGGTGCGGAAGCGTGAAAGCATTTCCACTTCCACTGGGAAAGGTGCCAGGCGCTGGGTGAAGGTGTGATAATGCTGTTGGGCCAGCACGGTGGTCGGGACCAAAATGGCTACTTGCCTCCCATCCATGACCGCCTTGAAGGCAGCCCGTAAAGCAACCTCGGTCTTGCCATAACCAACATCCCCGCAGATCAGGCGATCCATGGGTTTTACCGCTTCCATGTCTTGCTTGACTTCCGAGATAACCCTGAGCTGATCGGTTGTCTCGATATATGGAAAGCTCGCTTCCAGCTCCTTCTGCCAGGGAGCATCCTTGCCAAAGGCATGACCTTCAACGACGTTCCGGTGAGCGTATAGATCAAGGAGATCCTGGGCTACCTCCTCAACCGCTTCCTTTACATGTGATTTGGTGGTACGCCACTCAGGGCTACCTAGGCGCGTAGGTGTTGGGGCGTGGGAATCATGCCCAATATAACGGGTCAGGCGGTCAGCCTGGTAGACTGGCACAAACAGCTGGTCGCCTTCGGCATATTCAACCGCCAGGTACTCGCGCTCGATTCCATCCACACTACGTTCAACCAGGCCGATAAACCGGCCGATGCCGTAATCGACATGCACCACCCAGTCACCAGGTTCAAAGTCGGCATAAGCAGCTTCAGGGGCTTCAGCCATCGGGCGCGGTCGTTGTCGTAACTCAGGCCGGCGCCAGCCGAAGATCTCACCATCAGTGAACAGGTGGATGGGCTTTTCTCCAGGAGCGGCAAAGGTCAGGCCTTCCGACAGGCTGGCATCATAGAAGGACAGGCATTCGCTGGAAGGTGTGAACGGGTTATGTTCCTTCCACAGCTCCTGCAAGCGGGCGGATTGGCGTGAGACGATGATGATGGGCTCACTCTGGGCACAACATTGGTCCAGGTGCTCCATCAACGGCTTGAGCTGGCCTGCGAAGCGTACTCCGGGCAGGAAGCTATCCGCGATATTGGTCGGTCTACCTGGCAGGGCTTCATTATTCACAGGCAAGCCAAGATCGATGGCTTGTTTACCTGCCAGGGTGTCTTCGAGCTCACTCCAGGTGAGATACGGGATGGGGAAATCTTCCGGCAGCTCGCTATCCTTGATGTAATCGCGACGCAATCCTACTGCCTGCTCTTCGACCTCCTGGACGCTATCCCGCACAGCCTGCTCATCATCGACCAAGACCAGGCTTTGCGAAGGGAGGTAATCCAGCAAGCTGGCAGGCTCGGGGTGAAGCACGGGGATATAAAATTCTGACAGGCTGCCTGGCTCAATAGCTAATTTCTGCAGGGTTTCCGTGTCTGGGGTAATGAATTCACGTGCCGGTGAGATCGGTAGGCGCTCGATGGTGTTAATCGTGCGCTGGGTAGCCGGATCAAAGCAGCGTAGCGTGTCGATCTCATCCCCAAACAGCTCAATCCTCACCGGCTGCTCCGCTGAAGGTGTCCAGATATCGAGGATGCCACCCCGGCGGGAGAACTGACCGGGGCTCACCACGATATTGGTATGTTCATATCCCATGGCAACCCAGGCGCGTAACAGCTCGTCTGGCTGGACGACCTGCCCGACCTTGATGGTGCGCAAAATCTTGAGAAATTCCCGCCTGGGAAGTGTGCGCACCATCAAAGCTCTCACCGGGGTGATGATGATCGGTGGCGGGGGTTTTACCCCACCTGGAATATGGTATCCGGCCAGGCTTGAAAGCACCATAAGGCGATCGCGCCGGGTGGTCAAACCCCAGGTCGCATTTTCATAAAACAGGGGGGTTGGTTCTGGGAAGAAAAGAAGGGGTAGCTTGGGTGCCCATAACGCCAGCTCATCCGCAAGCGTGAGGGCATGGTCATTGCGATCGGTAATGAGCAGGATCGGTCGTTCAGCAGCCTGGCGTAAGGCTGCCAGCCATGGTAAGCGGGCAGACCGCCTGATTCCAAGGGGAGGGATAGCCTGCCCCAGCTCAATCAGCTTGAACAACTCGCCAGATGCCGATACAATCGAATCGATTATTCCATCAAGTTCCATATTATTTTAGAGTAAATTCACAAATGCCGGCTCAACCATTGAACAAGTTCATTGACCGCTCCAGACCGAACCGAGTGTAGGTCAGTACAGCCTCAACCGCCCTATCTAGGGTTTGTTTCAAGAGCTCGGCGTCACTGGATGGGAAGTCTTGCAGCACGTAATCTGCGGCTTCCATCCTACCCGGCGGCCTGCCCGTGCCGATTCGCAAGCGAGGGAATTCGTCGGTCCCCAGACGCTCGATAATTGACTGCATCCCCTTTTGGCCAGCCGAGCCACCGAACGGGCGGATGCGAAGCGTCCCCAAAGGCAAATCAACGTCATCATAGGCCACCAGCAGGTTTTCTATGGGAACCTTGTAGAAATGTACCAGGGAGCTGACTGCTTTGCCGGATTCATTCATAAAAGTTTGAGGTTTAATCAGGATTACCCTCTCACCGAAATAGGAAGTTTTCGCCACCAGGGCACGTGACTGTACCTGCCCAAAGCTTGTGTCAAGCTTTGCTGCCAGGCGGCTTACCAGCATGAAACCTACGTTATGGCGGTTGTTCTCGTATTGCCTGCCCGGGTTACCCAGCCCCGCGATTAAAAAAGGCCCTTGGCGTTGGGTGGGTTGGATTTGAAGGCTATCATCTGATTCAGTCATACGCCTCCAGGATTGCATAAATTGACGATGTTCGCCACCTGCTGGCAACTTCGAGACTGGTTGGCTGGATCATAAAGTGCTCATGCTCCCATTTTGTTTCAAGATATGCAATTTATTTACCAACAATATCCCATACCATAAGATTAACCGATACCACTCGGCAACCGCTTACTATAACATAAAACCCGGCGCTCATCAAATTCCCCGGCAGATAACAGTAAGGATCCAAGGTCTGCAGTAATAACTTACTCGATGCTTTGATAAAACTATGGTAAACTTTTTGATTGTGGTTTTATCTTCATCTGTGAGGTAAGGCAACCCATGACACTAACTCGCACGGAACAAATGGTGACAAGATTACGCCAGATGCAGTCTGTTTCGCCAGATATTGAAGCCTCCGCGGTCGTGTCTGTGGATGGGCTAATCATCGCCTCTGCACTACCCAATGAGGTGGAGGAAGACCGTGTTTCTGCCATGTCTGCTGCCATGCTCAGCCTGGGTGAGCGAATTTCCACTGAGCTGGGCCGTGGCAGTCTGGAACAAGTATATATCAGGGGTTTAAATGGTTTCGTCATCCTTACATCGATTGGTGCAGATGCTGTCCTGACTGCCCTGGCAGGTCCTCAGGCAAAGCTTGGCCTGGTCTTCCTTGAAATGCGAAGGGCAGCCGATGACATTGAGAAGGTGATGGCATGATTTACCCGGCCAAACCGGAACATCCTGCAGATTACGGTGGGGAGGCTGCCGTCCAACGGCCCTCCCCACTGCCTTTTTTATTTGGAAGTTATCATCATGCGGATTATTTTGATTAAGCGTTGAACTGTACGGAGGAAAGCATGTCGACTAAGTACATCTTTTTCACAGGTGGTGTGGTCAGCTCAGTGGGCAAGGGTGTCACTGCGGCAGCGATCGGCAGGTTGCTGAAAGAACGCGGCTTCAACGTCACAGCCCAAAAATTAGACCCATACATTAATGTTGATCCCGGCACGATGAGTCCCTATCAGCACGGTGAAGTGTACGTCTTGGATGATGGGGCCGAAACCGACCTGGACCTGGGCCATTACGAGCGGTTCATCGATACCAGCCTGAACAAGGTATGCAACTTCACAAGCGGTCAGGTATATGCTGAGGTGATCACCAAGGAAAGGCGCGGTGATTACCTGGGCGGGACAATCCAGGTCATCCCCCACATTACCAATGAAATCAAGCGCCGCATCATGCTGGTTTCCAAGACCACCGGGGCAGAGATCGTTTTGGTTGAAATCGGCGGCACGGTGGGTGATATTGAGTCGCTACCTTTCCTGGAAGCGCTGCGTCAGATGCGCTCGGATATCGGCCGGGAGGACACCATTTATATTCATGTGACATGGCTGCCCCATATTGGCGCGACAGATGAGCTGAAGACTAAACCCACCCAGCACTCGGTGGCCGAGCTGCGCTCGATCGGCATCGCACCCGATATGATCGTGGCGCGCTCCGATTACCCGGTGGGCGAAGACCTGTGCGATAAGATAGCTTTATTCTGCGATGTAGAGAAGAAGGCAGTCGTCCCGATGGTGACGACGCCAATTCTATATGAAGTACCTTTGAAACTTGAAAAGGCCGGGGTAGCTGAATATTTGCTTAAACGGGCTGGATTGGCAGCCCGCCTCCAGCCTGATTGGACCGGCTGGGAAGCCCTGGTAAAAAAGGTAGCCCTCCCCAAGCCGAAGGTGAAGGTTGCCCTGGTTGGGAAATACGTCGAATTACATGATGCCTATATGAGCGTTAGGGAAGCGCTGCACCATGCCGGGCTTGCTCTAGACGTTGAAGTGGAAATCCTGTGGGTGCACTCTTCGGACCTCGAAAAAGGGCGTGGTTGGGAAGAGATCGAGCAAGCGCATGCCATCCTGGTGCCCGGAGGCTTTGGTTCACGCGGCATCGAAGGAAAATTACAGGCCGCCCGTTACGCTCGGGAGAAAAAGGTACCCTATCTTGGCCTGTGCCTGGGGATGCAGCTGATGGTGGTCGATTTTGCGCGAATGATCTTTAAAAACGAGACACCAAACTCCACCGAGTTCGACCGGTCTACCCCCTACCCGGTGATCGACCTGATGCCCGACCAACGTGGGGTGATCGATATGGGTGGGACGATGCGGCTGGGCTTGTATCCCTGCCAGCTTCAACAGGGCTCGATCGCCGGTGATGCCTACCAGCAAACTCTGGTGCAGGAACGCCATCGGCACCGCTTCGAGCTCAATAATACCTATCGCGATATTTTGGTAGAGAACGGGATGCGCTTTTCGGGGATTTCACCCGATGGCAGGCTGGTGGAAATCGCTGAACTGGATGATCATCCTTTCATGGTGGGCACGCAGTTCCACCCTGAGTTTCTATCTCGCCCGAACCGACCCCATCCACTCTTCGTGGCATTCATCAAAGCCGCCAAAGATAGGGCAGGTATCAATTAATCACCAGCCTTTGAATTCTGTTTCTTTCTTGAATCTTTACTCTCGGGAAAAAACGGCTGGAAAACCTGTCTAAATGCGGTAAAATAGTGGCTGTTTTCACAAAGCAAAGATCATCACATTATTGTGATGTAAATTTCCGAAAAGAATAGAGGCAACAAATGGAAACATTAATTGAATCTGTGTTGGGCCGTGAGATCCTTGATTCACGAGGTAACCCAACCGTGGAAGTAGAAGTGGTGCTATTGGATGGTTCGATGGGCCGGGCAGCCGTCCCTTCGGGTGCATCCACTGGGGTGCATGAAGCCCTGGAGCTGCGTGATGGTGATAAGGGGCGCTACATGGGCAAAGGCGTGACCAAGGCTGTGGAGAATGTCAACGGGGCAATCTCCGAAGAGCTGAGTGGTTGGGACGCTGCCGACCAGAAGATGGTCGATACCATCCTGCTCGACCTGGATGGTACGCCGAATAAATCAAAGCTGGGGGCTAATGCCATGCTGGGGACCAGCCTGGCAGTTGCCAAGGCGGCTGCAGCATCCCTGGGGATGCCCCTTTACCGCTACATTGGCGGGGTGTATGCCCATGTGCTTCCCGTCCCGATGATGAACATACTCAATGGTGGCGCGCACACCGGCTGGCAATCTACCGATGCACAGGAGTTCATGGTCATGCCCCTGGGAGCCCCAACCTTTGCTGAAGGACTGCGCTGGAGTGCGGAAATTTATCACAATTTAAAATCCGTGCTGAAAGAACACGGTTACACGGCCCTGGTGGGTGATGAAGGTGGATATGCCCCAGCATTGAAAGCAAATAATGAAGCAGTGGAAATTATCCTGACCGCTATCGAGAAGGCTGGATATAAACCCGGTGAACAGATCGGAATTGCCCTTGACCCCGCCGCTTCTGAGCTATTTGATGAGGAAACCCGCACGTACAACTTGCGGAAAGAAGGAAAGAAGCTCACCGGTGAGCAAATGGTAGCCTTCTGGAAATCCTGGGTAGACCAATATCCCATCGTTTCGATTGAAGATGGACTGGCCCAGGATGATTGGGAAAGCTGGGTACTGATGACAAAAGAGCTGGGTAGCCGGATTCAGGTCGTAGGTGACGACCTGCTGGTGACCAATCCAGAACGGGTCCGTCGGGCGATCAAGGAGAAAGCTGCCAATGCCCTGCTGGTCAAGCTGAACCAGATCGGCACCCTAACAGAAACGATCGAAGCGGTTGAGACCTGCCACCGAGCTGGCTGGCGAGCTGTCACCTCCCATCGCTCGGGTGAGACGGAAGATACCACCATCGCTGACCTGGCAGTGGCCCTCAACATGGGCCAGATCAAGACTGGTGCACCTGCCCGTTCCGACCGGGTAGCCAAGTACAACCAGCTGCTGCGGATTGAGGAAGAATTAGGGGAGACCGCTAAATACGCCGGCTGGGAAGCCCTAAGGCGGTAGGAAAAAGCAACGGCGCATCTCACGATGCGCCGTTTTCATTATCAGCTTCTTCCAAGAAGGGTTCCACCACCGTAAACGCCCCACCTGGTTGGGATTGTTCTTCCAGTGGGGCTGGTCGAGTGACGTCATCCATGGTCTTGTTTTCACGCCGTTTTCCTGGGGCAGGTGTGCCGCAATAAGGGCACAGGTTCCACGACAGCTCCATCAACTTGCGACAATGATGGCAAGTCTTCCGTAAACGCATGTTGCAGCTTGGACAGACCATCCAGGCATCCTGAATCTTTCGGCCACACCCAGGGCAGACTGCAACATCTTCGATGGATTGCAGGAGCGCTTCCTCCTCCAGGGTTTGTTGGTATTCTTCCTCCAGCGTGTGGGAAGGGCGCAGGATGAGATAAATAACGATCCCTGGCAGGAATAACAGGGCGACCACAACAATAGCCAGGATGCGCAACAGCTGGTCGCGTGACCTGGCACGGATATCCCGGTAGGTCCAAAAGATCAGGCTAAGCCATAATGCCACCAGGAATGCCAACCCCCAGGCCGTTCCAGCCGTGATAAGATTGTTGATGGTCTGTGGATCAACGATCATCGGATTCTCCCAGGGTTGATTATAGCATCTCGTTATGGAATCATCGGTCTCTTTCAAATGGCTGGATTCAGCCAGAGGAGTGATGGAATATGAGCCGTCAGGAAGCTAATGCATATACGATCAAAGATATGAGTGAAGAGGAGCGCCCGCGTGAGCGCCTGGCAAAGCTGGGTCCTCAATCACTTACCACCGCAGAGCTGCTGGCAATCCTGCTCCGGGTCGGCATGGCTGGGGAGACAGCCGTCCAGGTGGGTCAGCGATTGCTGCAGACTTTTGGCGGTATTTCTGGCATCCACCGGGCATCCTTCGCAGAGCTGAGCGGACAAAAAGGAGTCAAATTGGCCAAGGCAGCCCAAATTAAAGCTGCCATCGAGCTCGGCAGGCGGTTGGTGCTCGAAGCACCCGATGAGCGCCCGGGAGTGCATACCCCTGCAGATGCAGCCGAAATGGTGCAATATGAGATGAGCGCTTTGGAGCAAGAGGAGCTTCGGGTGATGCTGCTCGATACCCGCAACCGTGTGCAGCACATCGAGACGGTTTATCGCGGTAGCGTGAACTCTTCTCAGGTGCGTATTGCAGAGATCTTCAAAGCCGCCATCCGGCGTAACGCCAGCAACGTGATCGTTATCCATAATCACCCCTCAGGTGACCCTACACCCAGCCCGGATGATGTAGCCATCACGCGCGCCATACTGCAAGCTGGCGAGCTGTTGGATATTAAGCTGCTCGACCACATCATCGTTGGTAGTGGTAAGTTTGTGTCTTTAAAGGAAAGAGGGCTGGGATTTTCTTAGGGTAGGCGTGGCTTAGATCGTGCTTACTACATCAAAACTAATAAATTCTCCCGTTGCAGCGAGCCAGTCATAGCAAACATTGTCAATCACAGCCATGGGTGGCCCTTCACGAAGGGCGGCCAGCAACAGCTCAAGATCCTGGTGTGCCCCTTCTGCGGTCACTTCTACCGTGCCGTTCCATCGATTACGCACCCAGCCCCGTAAATTGAGCTTATCAGCCTGTTCCATCACGAAGTACCGGAAGCTTACTCCCTGTACGCGCCCTGCGATGGTGGCATGTAAACGTGAGCTGGTCTCTTCAGTCATTTTTCCATCCTTCTGCGTTAACAATTGTCCTTAAGCCCCAAGTAGGGCCAGGAGGGGGGTTAAAGTAAGTGGGCTGAGCAGTGTGGTGACCAGCACTGCGGTGGTTACAAAGGTTGGCTCTGTCTCAAACTCGGTAGCCAGGATAGTGGTGAGTACGGCTACTGGCATGGCGGCTTCCAGCACCACAGCTTGCTGGGCAACAAGGGTCATCCCGAACAGGCGGGTGAGGCCAAAGGCAATCAACGGAGCGATCAGCAGGCGGATACTGCTGGTGACAACCAGCGGTTTGATATGCCCATCCAGGCGGATGTTGACCAGCTGCATCCCCAACAGCACCAGCATGCAGGGAATGGCAGCATTACTGAGCAAATCCACGGTGCGATCTAGCCCGGTAGGTAGCTGCCAGCCAAACTGTAGGAAGATAATCCCGAAAATCAGGGCATATGTGGCTGGGAATTTTACCAGCCCCTTGATGGCAGACCAAACGCTCATCGAACCTGACGAGGCGATCACGATACCAACCGTGTTGGTAAACAAAGCATTGATCACAAAAAAAACACTGGCGAAAGCCAATGCTTCTTCGCCGAAGGCAAAGCTGGTGAGAGGCAAGCCATAATTGCCAGCGTTCATGAACATGGTGGTGATCATCACTGCAGCCAGGGTGCTGCGGTTGAAACGCAGTACACCGCCCACCAGCCAGGTGAGCAACCCGACGATGACGAGCAGGGTGAGAGCAAAGGCTAGAATCCAAAGGATATCCTTATTGCTCAGCTGGCTATTCATGATCAGGTTAAACACCAATATGGGGCTGAACACATAAAAAACGACCTGCGAGAGAGGTCGTGGAGGTATCTTTAGCCATTTTGCCAGGGCAAAACCGATACAGGCTGCCAGCAGAATAGGGAACAGGTTATTAAAGAACAGGCTGAAGAGATTACTCAATCTTCTTCCTCAGATAGGAAATCATCTGTGTCAACGTCCAGGTCATCCTCTGAGGCAAGCTCCGGTTCTTCTGCGTCTTCTGGAATTTCCAATAACGCCAGATCTTTCATCTCTTCGGTGAATTCCAGGTTTTCCAGGGCATTATCGATCTGGTTGGCTTCTTCATCGTCATCGGTACTTTCCAGCATTTCCTCCAGCCGCCTGCGTACGCCTTCTCCACCCAGCTGGGATAAGGCCCAGATTGAAGCCATGCGTACGTCTATATCACTATCTTCGAGCAATTCCAACAACCTGGGTATTGCGGCGTTAATTTCTAGCTCCCCGGCTGCACTGGCAGCTTCTGCCCGCACAGGTGGGTGCTGGTGGTCTAGCATTTTCAATACTTTTTGGTTCCAGCGTGAATTCGCCGATCGTCCCATGGCAAACAGGGCTGTAACCAGCCAATCCAGGTCTGGGGAGGCATATGCTTTGTTTATTAATTCAGGCACTTCCTTGCGGGATGAGAAACCGAGTGCTTCCAACGCTCTGCGGCGTACCAGCGTAGTATCCGAGCCGGAGGTCAGTTTTAACAGGCATTCCTCGACCTGCAACAGTTTTTTCGGCGAGATGTCTTCCACTTCGCCGAGGTATATATAAGTTGCCAGCGCAGCTGCAGATGCAGCACGCACTTCCGCATCCTGGTCGTGTTCTGACATGTGGATGAAGGTCGGCATCAAGTCTACCAGTTCATATTCGCGCAGGATCTGCACAGCACGCCTACGCACATCCGGTTCGCTATCCTTTAATGCTATGCGTCCTACTTCTTCGAAGCACAGGAGGTCATCAGCCAGATGAAGCTCTTCAAGATCCTCAAGTAATGCGAAGCGCCGCCTGGGTGAGATCTTTGACCAGGTAGCAACCAGTGTGGAGGCATCAGCAGGGTCGAGATCGGAAAATCTGTTCAGGTAGCGTGGTGGAAAAGGCTTGCTCTCATCGAGCAACGCTTCGATCAATAGATTAAAGGGAATCGGTTGATTGGTGGGCATATCATTAAGGTGTGGGGGTCAGGATTGGATTAATGAAATCCTGAGCATTAATATACAGCATCAAAATGATCAGGAGGATAAAGGCTACAGAAGAGACCCATACTTCATATTTGATGGGGATTCGTTTATGGAAGATGAGCTCTGGAAGAGCGAAAAGAATTTTGCCTCCATCCAGGGGAGGGATGGGGAGCAGGTTCATAATACCCAATGAAAAGCTGATGATCGCAAAAAATTGGAATACATTGGCTATCTTGGGGATACCTGGTGTGGTAGGGCTCCTGACGATGTATGAATACATGTCATACATCCCCTTCAGTCCCACAGGACGGACTTCGGAGGCGTTGGTTTGCCCGCTGATCGCTTGCCCGATAGTACTGAATAGCAGGGTGCCATAATCATACAGGGATGTGGCACTTTCAGGGATCGCTCCCAGAGCTTCGAAGGGTTTCATCGGGTTGCTCAATAAGACTCCGATCGCACCCGAGCTGCCAGGGTGAGCCAGTGGCGTGACGGTCACCCCTTTCGTGATGCCATCATGGATAAAAACTACATTCAAGGGTTCTCCCAGGTGGCTGTAAATCTGCGTCTGGGCTTCCTCTTGCGAATGAACTACCACCCCATCGATGCTCACGATCACATCACCGGCTTGCAGCCCTGCTTGAGCGGCGGGTAGGCCTGCTACGACTTCAACAAGCTCAACGCGGCTGCGATCGGGCATCGATCCGATGATGGCGAATACCAGGTAGAACAGGATAAAGGCGGTCAGCAAATTCATTATCGGACCTGCCAACAGCATTAAGATGCGCTTGAATGGGTGAGCGGCCATCATGCCACCCTCAACGTTGGGGTCAGATTCACCCTTCGGTCTGACGAAACCACCAAATGGCAGCCAGTTAATCGTGTACTTGGTACCCCCATGCTCGAATAAGGTCAGGGCCCTGGGTGGGTACCCGAAACCAAACTCTTCGACCTGGATACCGATCGCTTTACAAACGATAAAATGTCCGAATTCATGGACGAAGATTAACACCACCAGACCAATGGCAAATTCGATTATTAATTGGATCGTCATTTTTTCCCTTACGTAGTATTATGTACTGTCCGACCTTAGTAGTTCAAATTAATCAACGAATTATACCTCTCCTGGAAAGATAAACTATCAGAGGCTTGCGATATTGAAACTTTCTAACAGAATTCTAAGGCTGAGATCGGCGCAAAATTATTCAATTGGACGTTTACTTCAGGGATATCATTCTCGCTGGCCCACCAACACGGGCAGTGATTACCTCACTGACTCCGGGAAGCTCGCGCAACTTTCGGCTGATGTGATCTGAGTGAGGCTCAGCACAAATTACATGCACATTTGGACCAGCATCGATGGTGTAACTGGTTGGCAAGCCAGCCTTTCGCCACGCTTGTACTGCTTGAACGACCGCTAATGTGGCGGGTAGCCAGTACAGCAGAGGAGGCTGGGAGGTGCACATTACGGAGTGCATCAGGTTACTGTCTAACTCGACGACTTCTGCTAATGCTCCGAAATCGCGGTTGAAGATAGCATGCCGGCAGTGCTCCAACCTGCGTGGGGCATCCGCCAGGCGGGCTGCCTGCAGCGGGCTGGTGGCAGCCAGCGCATGTCCTACCAGAGAGCTGTGTGATTTTTCAGCCTTGCTTACAATTGCGATGCAGTCCACTAGGTCCCAATGCTCTGGAGGGGCGATGGAAATAGCATACGAATCCAGGTCGTTGGAGCCTGCCTTCCACTCTACAAATCCCCCTGGGATCGATCGGCAGGCTGACCCGGAACCGGTACGCGCCAGGCGGGTGAGCTCTCGCTCATCCAGGCTCAAGCCGGCTGCTTGCGACGCAGCCAGGCTCAGGGCAGCGAAACCCGAAGCCGAGGAGGCAATCCCGGCACTGCTTGGGAAGTTATTCTCGCTGCTCACTCTGGCAAAGGTCGCTATGCCTGCCATGTGACGCACCCGGTCCAATAATTGTATGACTCGTCCCAGGGCCGTGCCCACCTGTACTTTTCCATTTAGGATAAATTCGTCAGCAATCAGCTGTGAGTCAAACTTCACAGAGGTCTGCGTGTGAAGCTCCGCCAACGTTATCGAGATCGAGCCATTGGCGGGGATGTGCAGGTCTTGGTCTGCATCGCCCCAATATTTGATCAGGGCAATATTGGGATGAGCGACGGCCGTGACTGGATTCGTAGAGGCTGAGCCTTGTTGCATGGTCATAGTTTATCATCACGAAGATAAAAAAGCGAACTATCCGATTTGTTGGCTAAGCTATGATGATCTAGCATTTTTAAAAAAATTCCTGTCAATTCTTCCTTGGAGAGAATTGCTTTTCGCATCGTATCGCTGTATACTGAAAAGGAAGTTTTGATCTCCTATCCATTTTTTTGTGAGACATATTCGCAGCTTTGTGAGTACTTGGTCCCCAATAAAAGTACATACGCAGGCAGCTATTTATTGATTTTTCAAAGATAGGCTGTTCCTCATGAAAAAGGTACTATGAAGATAAGATATTTGGTCTTCCCAATAATGTTGCTATCCCTGCTCTGGCTCTCCGCCTGCAGTGTGGTTCAAAGTGTTCTGGATGCTACCCGCACGCAGATAGGTCCAGGCTTGAGTGCCATTCAAACGGTACAGGCGACGGCTGTATGGAACGCGCTAACCCCTGGAGCGAACATGCGCAACAAGTCTCAATCGGGCCCTATCTTGCCCATCAAGCCAACCCGTGTGCCGGAGATAATATTCGAAGATGATTTTTCAAACCCGGATAGTGGCTGGGGTGAATACTCGGACGATTATGGCTCGAACAGCTATTCCAACGGCAGCTACAGCATTTACGTTGAGCAATTAGATTATTGTATTTGGGATACCTTAGGCCGTTCTTTCAGTGATATCGCCATTGAGGTGGATGTTCAAAAAGTGCGTGGTCCTGAGACCAATGAATACGGAGTAATCTGCCGGCTAAAGGATAACGATAATTTTTACTATGCGGGAATCACCAGTGATGGTTATTATGGATTCGGCAAGATGCTGGACGGAGAGTGGGCTGATCTGGGTAAGCATGAGTGGGATTTTAATGACCAGGTGATCGACACCGTCGATGGAGTCAACCACCTCAAATTCACCTGTGATTATAGTGAGATGCTCGAGGAAGTAAATGGTACACACCTGGCGTACGCCTCTGACCCAGATTTTCGGTCAGGCGACATCGGTCTATATGTGTGTGCGTATGATGAAGGTGGTGTGGAAGTGTTATTTGATAATCTGAAGGTGACCACGCCGTAAGCATATCCGGACTAGTCAAAGCCATGCAGTAGTAAAAAAATCAACAGCATAGCATCCATGCAGATAGCTGAAATTCTCTATCTAGCCACGTAAATATTTTCCAGAGCTAGCAGGGTGTCAGTTAAATAAATAGGAGGCAAGCTGCTTCATAAGGACTGGGATGATAATGCCCTGGTAGAAGCAACAGCTCCGATCGGGCTGCAAAACCTAACCGTCGCCTAAGAATGTGTTTTGTGCTTGCTCAGATTTTCTGGTCGAGCTGACGCTCGTATAGATGGTCTTCCAGGTGCAGGTAGCCCAGGATCACCTGGCTCGCAGCCATGCGAAACGGCTCGGGAGGCCAGGGGATCATCGCCCGGTTGACGAACCACACATCCGTCAGGTCGCTCTTGCGTTCAAGGGCCAGGTCAGCCAGTGTGCATCCATTGAGATGGGTCATCGATACCCCATGCCCCACACAGCCCAGGCTGTATATCACCCGTTTATCACCCAGGAAGCCAATCGCAGGCGCCATCTGCATGGGGACCGACACAGGCCCACCCCAACGGTGGGTGATACCAATCCCCTTCAGGTGAGGGAATAACCAGGTGATATCATGCTCAAGGGTGGCAAAGGTTTGGGGATTCAGGTCATGCTCCATGTTTTCACCATATGCCAAACTGACGTTGCTGCCTCCCATGGCGATGCGGTTGTCACTTGTCAGGCGGAAGTAATGTACCAGGTTGCGGGCGTCTTCAATCCCCTGGCGGTTTTTCCAGCCCATGGGCTCTATTTGGGCCGGGGTAAGTGGCTCTGTAACCACCATGTGGGTAAAGGCGGGCACTTGTTTACGCTTCAGCTCGGGGATCAGGTGCGAATATGCATTGGTGGCAAAGATAACTTTCTTGGCGACCACCTTTCCAGAAAGGGTGATCAGGGTGAAGTCAGTCCCGCGCTGGATCTCCAACACCGGGGTTTCTTCATAGACCTGCGCGCCAAATTGCTGTGCCACTCTTTTTAATTCCCTGACCTGCTTGGCAGGGTTCAACAAAGCAGAACGTGGCTCCCACCAGCCTCCAAGGAAACGGGGTGAATTGACCTCGTTTTTGATACCCTCAGCCTCGATCCACTCAATCCCGCTGATCCCCAAGGAGGTCAGGATTTCCAGGTCATGTTGAATACGTTTGACATAGCCCGGCGCGGTGGCAGCGCGCAGGAAGCCAGGATACCAATAATCTGATTGAATGGCATACGTATTGACAAGCTCATCCACATAGTCAACGGCGCGTTCCATATACCGATGGGCTTCAACGGTCTTCTGATGGCCGAACAACGCTTTCGTTACTGCCGGCTCGAGCCCAAACAGGGTCATCGAAAAGCCTCCGTTTCGGCCACTGGCACCAAAGCCTACCACTTCACTCTCCAGAACAGCCACTTCCAGGCCCTGGTCCTGTTTTCGTAGGTTAAACGCAGTTGATAGCCCGGTGAACCCTGCCCCAATGATGGCGATATCGACCTTGAGCTCTCCCACCAGGGGTGGATTGGGGTGATACTCACCGTAATCCGCCAGCCAGAATGATTTATCGCGATAATCTTTCATACGCATCCTCCTTTGGGAATCGGGTGCACGCACTGTTTATTATTGCACAATTCTGAATAATTGATTCATACAATTTATGTAGTTTAAAATCAAGGCTGCTATCTATTGACTCCTGGATAGCTTGATATACTATATTTATATGCCCAATTGATTGCCTGAGGAGGATATCCGTGAATAACTTACTGCTCAATCCTAAAAAGCATAGCCGTTATTATCCTGACGAACGTTCCAGGGAAATCATGCAGAAAACGATTGGCTTTTTTGAGAACAAGGGTAAGCGCCAGCTTAAGAAAGACGACCGGGAGTGCGTTTGGTACGCTGATTTCCTGGAATTTCAGAAACAGGAGAGATTATTCGCTAGCCTGCTGACCCCTGCCGGTTATGGGGAACCAGATTGCCGCTGGGATACCTGGCGGAACTGCGAGTTCAACGAAATCCTGGCTTTCTACGGATTGGGGTACTGGTACACCTGGCAGGTTTCCATCCTGGGTTTGGGACCCATCTGGCAGAGTGAAAACGAAGCGCTGAAACGCAAAGCAGCCCGTTTGCTTGAAGATGGGGAAGTATTCGCCTTCGGTCTCTCAGAGCGCCAGCATGGAGCGGATATCTATTCAACAGAGATGAGCCTGACCCCTGAGCCGGATGGAACTTACCGGGCGAATGGGGAGAAATATTACATCGGAAACGGCAATATCGCTCCGATGGTATCGAACTTTGGAAAGATCAATCCGGCGAGGGAATATGTATTTTTTGTAGCGGATTATCGCCAAAAAGGGTATGAGCTTATCAAAAATGTGACCAACAGCCAATCTTATGTAGCAAACTTTGCCCTGCAGGATTATCCAATCACCGAGTCGGACATCTTATCCAGGGGCCAGGCGGCCTGGGATGCAGCCTTGAATACGGTAAACATCGGCAAGTTCAACCTGGGATGGGGCTCGATCGGTATCTGCACGCACGCCTTTTATGAAGCGATTCACCATGCCGCCAACCGGCATCTCTATGGGATGGCGGTGACGGATTTTCCACACGTGCAGATGATGTTCACCGAGGCGTATGCCCGACTGGTAGCGATGAAATTATTCTCATTAAGGGCAGCGGATTATATGCGTATAGCCAATCAGGACGACCGGCGCTACTTGCTTTACAATCCTGTGGAGAAGATGAAAGTCACTACCCAGGGCGAGCAGGTGATCAACCTGTTGTGGGATGTGATCGCAGCCAAGGGTTTTGAGAAGGACATGTACTTTGAAATGGCAGTCAGGGATATCCGCGCCTTGCCCAAGCTGGAAGGTACCGTGCATGTCAACATTGCCCTGATCGTCAAGTTCATGGCAAACTATTTCTTTTTCCATAAAGAGTATCCGCCCATCGAGCGCCAGTCGGAGCCACGCAATGATGACTTTCTCTTTCACCAAGGACCGGCTAAAGGATTGAGCAAAATCCAATTCCATGATTACGCCACTGCATTTGAAAAGCATGCCCTGCCGAATGTCATCATCTTCAAGGAGCAGCTTGAAATATTCAAATCGATGCTTGCCCAGGCTACACCCACGCCGGAGCAGGCCAAGGACACCGATTTCCTGCTCACCCTGGGTGAGGCATTTACCCAGATCGTTTACGCGCAGTTGATCCTGGAAAATGCTGACTTTTATCACGTAGATGACGACTTGCTGGACCAGATCTTCGATTGCATGGTGCGCGATCTATCAGGCTTTGCGCTAAAGCTTTATTGCCAACCCACCACGAGCACAGCACAGATGGAATTCTGCCAGCAACTCATCCGCCGACCACAGGTAAACCCTGATCGTTTCAAGAAAGTGTGGCTAGACCAGGTGTTTGCCTTGCGTGATGAATATGAGATGAACCCTTAACTAGACGTGGGGATGTTTTGCCAATAATTGGCGAGCCTGATCAATCAGGCCGTTAAATAGCGTCCCTTCGGGCGAGTCAACTCCGCCCAGTTCAGCTACCGTAAGTGGGGTTGAAAATGTGACCATGGGGGTCACATCAGGCACCTTCCCGGACCACAGCTGAGATGAGATCTGGAATATCTCGGCTACTTTTTGGCGTTGTTCGTATTTTTTCCAAAGGTTAATCAGTGGATTTTTATACCATCTCGCTGAAAGTACCCCACTGGCCATAGCCACCACCGAATTGGTCTGAGGCACGCGGCGTAAAAACAGCTCAATGCTGGGTGACCAACCCGGCAAGCTCTGTTCCGCTCCAGGCGAGACAGCTGGATCTGGTTCCACATCACCACGTGGGAAGAGCAGGACCGCGCCTCCATCATTCAACTGCCGGATCGTCGTTTTAACCGTTTGAAGCCGGGAAGGGATATTGTAAGGTACTGGAATGACATGGGCAGCAATATTTGGGAATAGCTGAATGAGAGGGATATCAGAGGCTAATATCTTAAGGTCATCCCTTTGTAAGGCAGCTGCCAGGATGGCAACATCGTAGGCGGCTGGATGGTTACACACGACCATTAACGGTCCACTCAGTGGGATATGACCTTCTCCACTCAATTTACTATCCAGGACGAAGTTTTCCAGGAATACTCTTGCGGCTGAATGCCAGCCATTCCTGGAGATGTTAAGATCTAGATCGACCAGGATCTGTGACATGCGCGTGATGGGTTTATTGAGAATGAGAGCTAATGTACGGGTAAGGATGTTCGACTGCTTAAACCCCATTACCTTTGTAAGCTGATTAAACAGGACTTCCTTAATGACTCCAACTTCCGGTGTGGGCAACGAGGATGGCGTAGTCATCATATTAGTATATCATCAGAATTTTCCTTCATTCTCTTGTAGATGTAGCGAAGACACTTAATGAGTAGATTGGTTAATCGTTGGATATCTGCTTTTCGGTTGCCCATCAGGTCAAAGAATTCAGGTTCAACGATGGTGATCAACTCAGCTGAGGGATAAACCGCCATCATATAAACAGGAAACTCTTGATCAACAGGGGACTGGAACATGCTATTAAGTACTACAAGGTCTGGCATGAATGACCTCATCGTTGGATTAACGTATGAATACTAAATCTGGTCAAGCCTGTTAGAATTGCAGGGTTAAATAATACTTTCCAGTATTCACAGGAGAGAAGCTTTGTCATCAGGGATATCACTGCGTCGAAGCCAGGCGTTTGCCGGTTTCTTCAGCGATCGGGATTTCTATCAGCGCCTGTTCAAGATTGCGCTCCCGATCGCGCTGACGCAATTCATCATGTCTTCACTGAACATGGTCGGTGTATTAATGATCGGCCAGCTGGGAGCTGTACCGGTTGCGGCGGTTGGCCTGGCCAACCAGATATTCTTCCTGTTAAACTTGATGTTGTTCGGCATATACAGCGGCTCTGCCATGTTCACTGCCCAGCTGTGGGGTATGCGTGATATTCCCAACATCCGCAAAGTCCTCGGGCTGGCTCTCAGCCTGGGTCTGGCCGCGGGTGCGCTGTTCCTGGTCATTGCTGAAGCCTTCCCTGTTGCGGCCTTGAGTATCTACTCAAGAGACCCCGCGGTGGTGGCGCTTGGAAGTGAATATTTACGTATCATTGGTCTTACTTTCATCCCCTATGCGATTTCATTCTGCTACGCGGCGGTGTTGCGCAGCACCGGTGATGTGCAGACCCCCCTGATCGTGACGATTGCTTCATTGTCGTTGAATACCGTGCTGAGTTTTCTGCTCATCTTTGGAAAGCTTGGTTTTCCCATGCTTGGCGTGCATGGGGCGGGGGTTGCTGTGCTGGTGTCACGCATGGTGGAGTTATCGCTCATGCTATTCATTACCTACCGCAAACAGAGCGCGGCAGCCGCAAAAATCAAGGAATTATTCAGTTTCGATGCGAGTTTTGCGAAAAAGGTATTAAAGCCAGTCCTGCCTGTGGTGGTTAACGAGATGCTATGGTCGTTGGGGATCACTGCCTATAGTGTCGTTTATGCTCGCATCAGCACAGATTCGATCGCAGCCATGAATATCGTTGGCTCGTTCGAACAGCTGGCTTTTGTGGTATTCAATGGCATTGGGCATGCTTGTGCTGTCCTGGTTGGCAACCGTATCGGGGCGGGCGAAGATGAACAGGCCTTCCGCTACGGCGCCCGTTCTGAAGCGCTGGGTGTGCTGGGAGGGGTGGCAATTGGCTCGCTCATCTTGCTCAGCTCAAACCTGATCCTATATCTCTACAAGGTACCCCCTCAAGTGATCGAATATGCCAGCCGTGTACTCATCATCGTGGGCTCGTTGCTCTGGCTTAAATCTTCCAATGTGATCCTGTTTATAGGCATCCTGCGCAGTGGGGGAGACCCTCGCTTTGCCCTGATCCTGGATGGGCTGATCATCTGGGTGGTTGGGGTTCCGTTAGCCTTCCTTGGAGCATTTGTGTTCCACCTGCCGGTGTATTGGGTATATCTGCTGGTCATGACTGAGGAGCTCACCAAGTGGTGCCTGGGGCTGTACCGGTTTTTCTCGCGTAAATGGATCCACAACCTGGCAATGAGCGTGACGGGCTAAGCCACCTCTGTTCAAATAAGCTTCCATCTGATAAGATTGCCATCCGACAATGCCAGCCCTGACCAACCTGGTCGGGGTTTTTATATGCTCATGTAGGGAAAAGATTGTGAAAACTGAAAGAAAAGAGCTGCGTAATATTGCTATTATCGCCCATGTAGACCATGGGAAGACAACACTTGTGGATGGCCTGCTCAAGCAGGCGCGTGTTTTTCGCGAGAACCAGCTGGTTGCTGAACGTGTAATGGACTCGAATGACCTCGAGCGCGAGCGCGGCATCACCATCCTGGCCAAGAACACCGCCATCGAGATCTGGGATGCGGAAATCAACGGGCAGGTGAAGATTAACATCGTTGATACACCCGGACATGCTGATTTTGGCGGCGAGGTCGAACGCGTGATGAACATGGTTGACGGTGTGCTGCTTTTGGTGGATGCCGCCGAAGGACCCATGCCCCAAACACGCTTCGTGCTCAAGAAGGCCCTTGAGATGGGTCACCGGGCGATTGTGGTGATCAATAAAGTTGACCGCAAGGATGCGGAACCGGAACGTGTGCTCAACCAGACATTCGACCTGTTCATTGAGCTGGGTGCCTCCGATGAACAGGCAGAATTCCCGATCATCTATGCCAATGCCATTACCGCCCAAGCAGGGTTGACACCTACGCTTGGCCCCGATCTACAGCCTCTGTTCCAGGCAATCTTGCGCCATATCCCCGCGCCAATGGTGGATGTGGATGCACCCCTGCAGATGCTGGTGACAACCCTGGGCTACGATGAATACCGCGGCGTGACTGCGGTTGGACGCCTGTTTGCCGGGAAAATAACCCTGGGTCAGCCTTTGGCGCGCATCACCGTGGATGGTCAGGTGCTGCCCGAGCGAGCGCGCTATCTGTATGTCCACCAGGGATTGAAGCGTGTCGAGGTAGAGCAAGCCCTGGCGGGTGAGATTGTTGCCCTGGCAGGGTTAGAAGGCATTGCCATTGGAGAAACCCTGGCCGATCCGGAGAGTCCCGTCTCATTACCCCCCATCAAGGTGGAGGAACCGACTGTGCGGATGACTTTCGGGGTTAACACCTCGCCATTTTCGGGCCGTGAAGGGCGCTGGAACACCTCCCGCCGGCTGCGTGAGCGCCTTTTCGATGAGCTACGTTCCAACGTAGCTTTACGCGTGGCCGAGATGGAGACTGCCGATTCGTTCCTGGTCTCAGGGCGAGGAGAGCTGCACCTGGCCATCCTGATCGAAACCATGCGGCGTGAAGGCTATGAATTCCAGGTTTCACGTCCGGAGGTCATCCTGCGTGAAGGCGAAGATGGTGAGATCCTGGAGCCTTTCGAGGAGGTCTACATCGAGACCAGCCAGGAGACGGTGGGTGTGGTGGTCGAGATGTTGGGTGGTCGGCGCGGGCAGATGCTGGATATGCAGGACACCCTGGAAAACACGGTGCGCTTGAAATACCTGGTGCCCACGCGGGGGCTATTGGGTTTCAGATATCAATTTCTGACCGCCACACGCGGCGCTGGCACCCTGCACACCATTTTTTATGATTACCTGACCATGGTTGGCCCCATGGCAGGGCGTGAAGCTGGCTCGATCATTGCCTGGGAGCCAGGAGAGACCACTACTTATGGATTAAAGAATGCCGAGGAACGCGGCATCCTCTTCTTTGGGCCGGGTGTGCCAGTTTATGAAGGTATGGTGGTGGGTGAGCACCAGCGCCCTGGAGACCTGACGATTAATATATGCAAGAAGAAGCACATGACCAATGTACGGGCTGCACGGGGTGAGATGGAGATCCGCCTCACACCACCCCGCCAGATGAGCCTGGATGAGGCCATCGAATACCTGGCGGATGATGAGCTACTGGAGGTCACACCGCAGAATTACCGTATCCGCAAGCGCATCCTCGATTCGCACGAGCGTGGCCGCCAGACCAAGCTGGCCAAGCTGGAAAGCGTTGAATAATTACCTGAATATAATCAAATGACCAGCGGATTTTACTGGTCATTTTAGTTCCTCTGATTTAAACCTTTAGCCGGTAGACGCGATAGCGCTTATATAGCCTGGCGCCTGCCCGGGCAGCCAACGTAGGGGTATATGGATTATCATCCGAAGTCAAAGAAAGGTCGAACCAGGCGTACCCTTTGGGGAGAGCCCGTTTTGCCATTTCATCGAAGAGTAATACAGCCACACCCGTATCCCAATATTCCGGTAATACCAGCACGCTTTTGATGGCCAGGCATTTAGGCTGTCTGCGCAGGTAGGGCAGCACACGGAGGTAGTCCCATGGATAACGCAGGCCATTGGCATAGATCAAGGTTTCATAGACATTTGGGATCCCGGGGAACCAACCAACAGCTTCACCATTAACTTCTGCAAACAAGACCAGCTCCGGGTCGACGATCTGGCGGAATCCAGCCAGCGAGGCATGTAGCGCTTCGCGCGGCCAGGGAATAAAATCGGGCAGGTGAGCCAGGGCTTTATTCAACAGGCTGTGAATCCGATCGACTTCCTCATCCCAATGGGAAAGGTCGGCAGAACGTATGTTGATTGACCCGCGCCTGCGCAGGCGGTCTGCTAGCCTGGATACCCTGGTGAGCTCTACTGCCCCTGATGCAGGTGTGATCTCATATGCCAGGTTGTCACCGCGGGCGGGTGCGAACTCATAATTTTCGAAATAACCCTGGTAGTAGGCGGGGGTATGACCGCACAGGACGACTGGAGGGCGATCACGCCCCTCAATTAGCACACCGTAGCCATCTTCATAATCGAGGTTGAACGGGCCATACAGCGTATTCAGTCCGTGCTCGGTAGCCCAACACCGGGCGTGGTCGAATAATGCCCTAGCGACCATTTCATCCTCAAGGCACTCGAAAAATCCAATCATGCAATCGGCCAGTCCACGAGCCGCATTGGTCTCACGATCGTCAGCGCAGCAGATCGTGCCTGCAAGCTTACCATCTTTCAGGGCGATGAAAAACTCAGCGATCCCCCTTTTGAAGAAGACGCCGGTCGCAGGGTCGATCGTTTTAAGCCGTTCGCTGAATAAAGGTGGCACCCACAGCGGATCGTGCCGGTAAATCTGCCACGGAAAGGTGGTGAACCGCCGGCGTTCTGCAGCAGTTGAGACTTGCTGGATCTCTATCATGGCTCCGCTTCTTCAGCCGGGTGGGTGAGACGGCGTTCTTCGAGCTCGAGTGCGATTTGCGTATAACGCTCGCGACCAAGTGGATATAAGGCCGCAAACAGGATACCGATACTTAACAGTACAGCCGGGATGGGGCCGACCAGGAAGCGGATGCCATTAACTGCACTGGTCGGTTGCTGGGAACTATTCGGTATATACCCCGTGATATCCAACATCAACAAGGCCAGTGGGATGGCTACCGAAGAAGCTACCTTCTGAGAAAGTGAAATCAGGCTGTAGAACATGCCTTCATAACGCTTCCCCGTATCCAGCTCCCCAAATTCGATCGCATCGGGGATCATAGACCATGGAATGACATGCGCTGCAGAAACGCCGATGCCCGCCAGCACACATAAGCCCAGGATGATGGACAGGGGTGTGAGTGGCGTCAGGTTGATTAGCACCAGCAGAACGCCCGCAAAAAATACCATGCCGATGATGTATGCCAGGCGTTTATTCAGCTTGCGGGATGTCCAGGTCCATAATGGCAGGGCGAATATGCCGACGACGAAAATGGTGCCCATGATCAGGTCACTATTGGCTTCTTGATCTACACCATGCTTTATGAAATAAAGCAGGATGGTCTGCAGGATATCAATCGAAAGCCAGGTGAACAGGAAGATAATTGCGCTGAAGATAAATGGTCGATTCTTCAAGGAGGCTTTCAGGGACTCCAATAAACCTGGTTGTTGCTGGTGCATGAATTCTGGGCGCTCACGCGTGCCGAAAAAGACAACGAACAGTGGAATGGTTGATATGACGGCGAAAGTGATGCCCATGACCAAGACGTTTTGGGCATTTTCAGGGGAGAAACCACCGATAATGGCCAGCGGGATCGTAAAAGCCAGCAAGCTGCCAAAGATAGAGAAAAATGCCCTTACGGAAGTCAGCGAGGTACGCTCGTCATAATCGGAGGTAAGCTCAGGGGTTAAGGCAAAATAGGGCATATAGATCATGGTGGCCGTCGCCTCGTACAGCACATACACGAAGGCGTAATAGACCACCAGGGCAGCATCACTTTGAAGAGGCGGCTTCCACCACATCAATGTGAATACGAGTGCGAAGGGGATTGCCCCAAAAAGCAGGAATGGTCGCCGCCTCCCCCAGCGTGTGCGCGTGTGATCAGAGATGTAACCGAATAAGGGATCATTGACCCAATCCCAGATCTTACCCACGGCGATGGCAATCCCAGCCACACCAGCCCGTACTCCGACCACATCGGTGAGAAATATGGCGAAGTAGGCTGCTACGATGGTGCTTGTCAGACTAAAGCCCAGGTCTCCTGACCCATACATCCACTTACGCCATATCGGCAGATTTTTGGTCATTAACCTTCCCAATAGTACCAGGAACAACTCATTTTACACCGATTTGAATCGCCCATCTCTGGACAACTCGCACCTAACTGGATTCTGTAGCTGGTTAGAAACCAAGATAAAAAACTTGCTGGATTAATAAACACTTCCAGCTCACAAAGTTTCGCCATTACCTGGGAAGGGAAACCACCTCAAACTCTGCATGCTATAATCACGGCATGATTTTGGTCACAGGAGGAACAGGCTTCATCGGCAAGGCGCTTGTCCGGCAGCTCACGGAAGCCGGCTATCCGGTGCGCTTGCTCATCCGCCCATCGAAGCAGTCTCCTGACCTGCCCCGTGGCGTGCCTGTGGAAGTGGCAGTCAGCAACCTGACCGATATTCGCAGTGTCCGCTCGGCCATGATGGACGTGGATATTGTTTACCATCTGGCCGGGGTCGAGTGGCATGGTGCGCATGCCAGCCTGATGAACGTGGACATCCAGGGCACACAAGCCATCAGCCAGGTAGCCGTTGAATCAGGGGTCAAACGTTTCTTCTATATCAGCCACCTGGGTGCTGACCGCGCTTCAGCCTATCCCGTCTTGAAAGCCAAAGCCATTGCTGAGGAAAGCATCCGACGCAGTGGTGTAAATCACACCATCCTGCGTTCTGCATTGGTATACGGATTGAACGATCACTTTACCAGCAGCCTGGCGCGCTTGCTGAATGCCTTACCGTACTTTTTCTTTGTCCCTGAAGAAGGGAACACACTGCTGCAACCGATCTGGGTGGAAGACCTGGTGACTTGCCTGGTGTGGGCGTTGGATAACGAGCTTACCATCAACCAGACCTATTCCATCGGCGGGCCAGAATACCTGACCTTCAACCATATCCTTCAAACGATCATGCAGACGATCGATGTTCGACGCAGGGTGGTACGCATGTTTCCGCCTTACTTGCGGGCCATGACCGTAGTGTTTGAATCGATGTTTCCCGGGCTGCCGGTGTCAGTATACTGGCTGGATTACCTGGCCACCAACCGTACATGTAACCTGGATAGCTTATCCCGCACGTTCAATATCCTTCCGGCACGCTTCGATCACACATTGGACCATTTGAAATTTACCAACTGGCGGGTCTCGTTATGGAGCAGGCTGTTCCGCAAGCGTAGACGCTAAGAGGACCATGAAAACACCTTTGACGATCAAGGTCATTGAATATATGGATGAAATGCACCGGGTTGAGGAGCTCCAACGCCAGGTGTGGCAGGAACCGGATATGGATATCGTTCCGGCTCACTTGTTGAACTCAGCTGTTCACAATGGCGGTCTGGTGCTGGGTGCATATGCAGAGGAGATCCTGGTGGGTTTCGTATTCGGTTTTGCGGGTTTCTACAGCACACCGGATGGCCCTCGCTTGAAGCATTACTCGAGCATGCTGGGAGTACGCGGAGAATGGCAGGGCCAGGGAATTGGTTTTGCGCTCAAGCGCGCCCAATGGCAGATGGTCCGGCATCAGGGCATCGATCGCATTACCTGGACTTACGACCCACTGCTCAGCCGGAACGCCTGGCTGAACATCACCCGCCTGGGAGCGGTGTGCAACACCTACCATCGCGATTTCTATGGCGAGATGCATGACACGCTCAATCAGGGACTGCCCACAGATCGCTTCGATGTGGATTGGTGGGTGAACTCACACCGCGTCAACCGCAGGCTCAGCCGGCGGAGGCGGAACGACCTCACCCTGACGCATTACCTGGCAGGAGGCTCCCAAATGGTAAATCCGGCAGAAATGGATGAGCGTGGGGTACCCCATCCCTCAAGCTTTACAGGACTGCCGCCTGGGAAGGAACAATCTATTCTACTGGTGGAAATCCCGGCTGATTTCCAGGCAGTTAAGTCTGCCGACATTCACCTGGCTATGAAATGGCGCCTGCACACCCGTAACCTGTTTGAAGATCTATTCAGAGTTGGATACCTGGTGACAGATTTTGTCCAGTCCACCAACCTTCCGGTACGTAGTTATTACGTTTTGATCCATGGAGAAAGCACCTTATGAAAATCACCCGCATCAACCTGTACCACCTGCGAATGCCATTAAAAAGTGCCTTCGAGACTTCTTTTGGACGCATCCATACCCGTGACTGTGTGCTGGTAGAAGCTTTTGCTGACGGTTTGATCGGATATGGTGAGTGTGCAGCAGACCTGGACCCGGGCTACTCCTATGAGACAGTTGGCACAGCCTGGCATATCCTGAAGGACTTTATCATCCCAGCTGTGCTTGATAAAGATATCACTGAGCCAGAGTCCCTGCAGCAGCTGATGGCTTTCGTGCGTGGGCACCTGATGGCCAAGGCTGGGCTGGAGATGTCCTTGTGGGACCTGATGGGTAAAGCCCAGGATATACCCCTGGTCAGGATGCTGGGCGGGGTACGCCAGAAAGTGGAAGTGGGTGTCTCGGTCGGATTGCAAGAATCTCCCGAGCGGCTGATCCAGGTGGCACAAGGCTATCTTGAGCAGGGCTACCAGCGGATAAAGATAAAAATCAAACCGGGGAGGGATGTAGGGGATGCCAGGGCCTTACGCAGCGCCTTCCCTGACCTACGCCTGCAGGTGGATGCCAACTCAGCCTATACGCTGGAGAGTGCGGATGCCCTCCTTCCGCTGGATGAGCTCGATTTGCTGCTTATCGAGCAGCCATTGTCAGAGGATGATTTATGGGACCATCATTGGCTGCAGGCGAAGTTCAAAACCCCGATCTGCCTGGATGAGAGCATCACTTCGCCCCGCCTTGCCAGGCAAGCGCTTGAGATGAAAGCCTGCCGGGTGGTGAACATCAAGGCAGGCAGGGTGGGGGGTCTCAGCCAGGCTGTGGAAATTCATAATCTGTGCCACAGCCAGCACATCCCTGTCTGGTGTGGCGGAATGCTTGAGACCGGAGTCGGCAGGGCATCCAACCTGGCCCTGGCCAGCTTACCCGGCTTCACCTTGCCTGGCGATATCTCCGCTACCGACCGGTATTACGACGAAGATATTACCTATGAGCGCTACAAATTAAACTCTGACAGCACCATCGATGTGCCAGATGCACCTGGCTTGGGGGTGAGCATCAACCTGGCTGCATTGCAACGGGCAACGCTTGCCAAGCTCAACCTCCCCTAACGATCCTAATGTTGTATGGATAAAGCCCCGCTCAACGCGGGGTTTTTTGTTGATGGAAATTGAGTGCTAAAAAAGTTGCATTATTTTTAACTCTATTCTATACTTTTTTACATATGAAGGAGGCAGGCAATGCGGACGTATGATATTACCCTCACGATATCTCCTCAATCGATTGTCTGGCCGGGAGATGCCCCGGTCAGCATCAAACGTACCAGCAGCATTGCTTCGGGGGATAATGCCAATGTCTCAGAAGTAACCATGAGTTGCCATACCGGTACCCATGTGGACGCACCGGACCACTTTTTGAACAACGGAATAACCGTAGAAGACCTGTCGCTTGAACTTTTGGTCGGCAGAGCGTACGTCTTGCACCTGCCTGATGTGGATATGATCACCGCTTCGATTTTGATGGACGCAGAGATACCACCTCGCACCAGAAGATTGCTCTTCAAAACCCGTAATTCGGAACTGTGGACGAACGGGAATTCAGAATTTAAAACGGATTATGTGGGTCTCAGCGTAGACGCGGCTGAGCTGCTGGTGGATCGCAACGTCAGGCTGGTAGGAATCGATTACCTGTCGATAGCGCCATACAAAATGGGAACGCCCGTGCATAAAATCCTGCTGGATGCCGGGGTGGTAGTGATCGAGGGACTTGACCTGTCGATAGTATCGCAAGGGAGATATACCCTGCACTGCCTGCCACTCAAGCTGGGGGGTGTGGATGGAGCTCCTGCCCGGTGTATCCTGGTGGGTGTCTGAGGATAAATAGCAATAAAGCGCAAGAGACACAAAGTAAACGAAGTAACAAGGGATTTCTGGGGGTAAAAATAGTTTTTGCTCTGTGAGTCTGAAAACCGGCAATCGTTGATTGGATTGGTAATCTTCATAAAACTGTCAAATTAGCCATGCTTATGCCCTTGAATTTCAGGGAGATTTGGAATATAGTAATTCCGTGTGAAGGTATGAAGGATGAGGGTTCAGAGAATTCGTGCATTGTTAATCACCCTGGGTCTCTTGCTGGTTGCGGTAAGCTGCAAGGGAAGTGCTTCAGCCCCTCAAGCACAAGGAGGAAATGATATGGCGATCACCATCACGAGCACGGCATTTTCAGAGGGTGAAAAGATACCTGGCTTGTATACCTGTGATGACCAAAACGTATCCCCGCCACTGGCATGGACGGGGGTGCCCACCAACACCGTCAGCCTGGCGCTGATCATGGATGACCCCGACGCGCCTTCTGGCACATGGGTACACTGGGTGCTATTTAACCTGCCTTCCAGTTTGACCGGGCTGGACCAGGGGAAGAACGGTGGCGGAACCGAAGGGCAGAATGATTTTAGAGAGATTGGCTACGGCGGTCCATGCCCACCGCGGGGCTCAAACCACAGGTATTTATTTAAGCTGTATGCTCTGGATACTAGTTTAGATTTAAAACCTGGCGCCAGCAAGGCTCAACTGGAAGATTCCATGAAGGGGCACATCCTGGCTCAGGGCCAGCTGATGGGTCGATACGGTAGGTAACAGGGGCGAGTCTCAAAATCCATCCTGGCTTTGATCGCAAGAGCGTGTATCGTCAGAAGTAACCGGCACTAGTCAATTTGACAGTCACTCTTTGAAATAAGCTTAGATATCGGTATGAAGGCCGATGCCTGGGGCGTTGATCGAAGCGCCGCCATCAATGGCGATAACCTGTCCGCGGATCATGCCAGCCTCCGGCGAGCAGAGGAACACCACCAGGTTGGCGATATCCTGGGGGGTGACCAGGCGACCTGCCGGGGTGATGGCGCTGGTTTTCTCAGCCAGGTGCACATCACTACGTACCATCTCGAAGTGCTGTAAAGCGTCGGTGAGCACCATCCCCGGGGAGATGGCGTTGACCACGATGTTCTTGGGAGATAACTCGACCGCCAGGTAACGGGTGATGGCCTCAATGGCGGCCTTGCTCGCCCCAACCACCACGTAGTCTGGCAGCACCCGGGTGGCACCGGGGCTGGAGATGGCGACGATGGCGCCTCCACCACGTTTTTCCATGAGTGGAGTGGCATGCTGCGCAGCGAAGAGCAGGGACCGGGCATTAATGTTCATCGTCCAATCCCAACCCCTGGGTTTTTGCTGCAGCGCGGGGCGGTTATAACCGGAAGCGGCGTTGTGGACAAAATAATCCAATCCACCAAATTCCTGTTCCACCGCCTCGAAAAGTCTATCAATCTGGTCCAGCTCACCCAAGTTGGCCTTCACCAGCAAAGCCTTGCGGCCAAGCTCACGGATTTTCGCAGCAGTTACTTCAGCTGGTTGGCGGTTGCGAAAGTAATTCACCACCACATCCGCTCCCAGGGAAGCGAAGTGTAGGGCGATCACAGCTCCAATCCCCCGCCCCGATCCGCTGACCAGGGCAACCTTATTGGTGAACATATCCGTTCTCAGGCTTGAGATGGCGGTAATGCGAGCGCAGTTCGATCACCCTTAATGCAGCTTCAATTTTAACATTCGCGTCCATTTTGCTCTCCCCCTGCCGGCGTTCCTCGAAGTAAATGGGGATTTCCTTGATGCGCATACCCAGCTTCTCAGCCAGGTAACACATCTCCACCTGGAAGATATAACCGGTTGATCGGATGCGTTCCAGCCCGATACGCTGCAAGGCCTCTGCTTTCCAGCACTTGAAGCCGGCTGTGGAATCCTTGGTCCTTGTGTGTAATATGAGGCGCACCCACACCGAGTTTGCCCACCAGCTCAGCAGGCGACGATACCAGGGCCAGCTCACATCCAAACGCCCGCCCTTGGTGTAGCGCGAACCTACCACTACGTCATAATCGGGGATAGATGCTAGCATCTGGGGCACGAACTCAGGGGGATGTGAAAAATCAGCGTCCATATGGAGCACGTAACGGTAACCTTGCTGCAACGCCCATTGAAAGCCCTGGATATACGCCGTGCCCAGGCCGAGCTTGCCCTTGCGGTGCATCACATGAAAACGCTCAGGATATTCTGTTACTAGCCTATCGGCCAACTGCCCGGTACCATCTGGCGAATCGTCATCGACGTCGAGTATCTCCAGGTCGTCGATCTTCAAATCAAACAGGGCTTTACTGATCTCGGCGATGTTCTCGACTTCGTTATACGTGGGGATAACAACCAGGGTTCCAGGCATAGGGATATTTTACAACCTTTTTGCCTTCTGCCAGTAGGCTTCCATTTCGTCCAAGGTCAGGTCACTGATCGACTTGCCCTCTTTTTTGGCTGATTTTTCGATGTAAGCAAAACGCGTGCGGAAACGTGTGTTGGTTTCGCGCAGGGCAGATTCGGCATCGATCTCGTAGTGGCGTGCCAGGTTGACCACCGAGAATAGCAGGTCTCCCAGCTCATCTGCGCGTGATGCCAGGTTATCTGCAGCCAGCAGCTCGTGGCACTCTTCGCTTATTTTATCCACGACACCGCGCTCATCTGGCCAGTCAAACCCCACCCGAGCAGCCCGGCGCTGGATTTCTTCAGCTTGTGCCAGGGCTGGCAAAGCGATCTCAACCCCATCCAACAGTCCTTTCTGGCTAATCCCATTCTCTAATTCAGCTTCAGCCCGCTCAGCAGCTTTTAGCTTCTCCCATTTCTGAAGCACGTGCTCCACTCCCTGCACTTGCCAGTCTCCGAAGACATGCGGGTGGCGGCGGATGATCTTATCGTAGATGCCTTTGATCACCTGGGCGATATTAAATTCGCCATACTCGTTGGCAATCTGGGCATGCAGGGTGATTTGCAGTAACAGGTCACCAAACTCCTCGCGCATATGGCCGGGGTCATTGGCATCCAATGCAGCCAGTGTTTCGTAGGTTTCCTCAAGCAGGTTGGTACGCAAGGTCTGATGATCTTGTTCCCGATCCCATGGGCAGCCATCGGGAGCCCGCAAGTGGGCGATGATCTCCTGGAAGGCTTCGAATGAAGTTCCCTTTTCGAGGGGAGGCAGATATAAAGAGGTGAGCAGGCCAGTCGTGCCACTTTGATCGATGGCATGCAGGGGCAGGTCTTCCACCAGCTCTTGGATTGTGCCCGCTTTATGTACCAACCTGACGGGGTGATCATCCGGATAGGTTTCCATCAGAGTCAGCTTGACATCGCTCGCCACCTGGCGGGAGTAAATCTGGGCGATCAAAGCTGGTGCGTCAGGCGGGAAAGGAGGTACGTGGGCAGTAGCCAGCTCGATGGCATCGATGATTGATAGCTTGGGCAGGGGGTCTACTCCCAATGCGGTCAAAGTCGGCTCAATAAAGCTCAGCCCTTCGATGACCTGAACCGGGAGACCTTCCAAACGGGCACGTCGGGCGATCTCTGGGCAGGTGGCTTCGGCAACAAATGGGTGACCGGGTACTGCGTAGACCACGCCTTGCTGATGTCTGCCGAGTTCCAGGACCTGCTCGATGATATGCGCATAGACATCATTAAAGGTGGGCAGGCTATCGTAGAGATCGTCGAAGGTATGTACGGTGAGGGAAGCAGGAAAGCCTGCCACGGTCGGGTGCTGGCTTGTGCGCAGGTATACGTCAGAAGAATTTTCCAAGACCTGCCAGGCCTGGCGGGTAAGCAGCGAAGCATCACCAGGGCCGAGACCAAGAAGCGTAATCATGGGTGCCATAGGACCTCGATCAATCATTGCTAACCAGATAAGCGGTCGAATTAAAAGCGTAATGCGTAAAACGGAAGCCTGTCAGCCACGTTTTTACGCATTACTGGGGATAACAAAGGATTAACGCTTGGTGTAGGTAGGTGCCTTGCGAGCGCGCTTGAGGCCGGGTTTCTTGCGCTCTTTAACACGTGCGTCGCGGGTTAGAAAGCCACCTTTTCTCAGGGTAGGGCGGGCATCGGGCTTCATGAGCAGCAAGGCTCGGGCCAGGCCCATCATGACCGCATCCGTCTGACCAGTGGTCCCACCGCCGTTTACGGTTGCGGTAATATCCAGGGCATTACGGACTTCACCAACAGCCGCCAGGGGAGCGACGATTGTCTCCACATCGCCGGTGCGACCGAAGTAATCTTCCAGTGTCTTTTGATTGACGGTGAATATGCCAGTGCCACTGGAAACGCGAACACGGGCAGTGCTTTCTTTGCGACGACCAATTCCTTCATAATACTGAGCTGTCATACTCACTCCTTTTTACAAATGCCCTACACCAGCGGCTTTGGGTTCTGGGAGGCATGCGGGTGTTCAGGACCTGCATAAACCTTCATCTTCTTGATCAACGACCGGCCAAATTTGTTGTGCGGTAGCATTCCCCATACCGCATTACGGATGACGCGATCGGGATGCCTGGTCAGCTGAGTGCGGAGGTTGATGCTCTTGATCCCACTGGGATAGCCACTATGATGGTAGTACATCTTGTCTTCCATCTTATTCCCGGTGACCATGATTTGCTCCGCATTGATCACCACAACAAAATCACCCGTTTCAACACCTGGTGTGAAGTTGGGCTTATTCTTGCCAAGCAGGAGGCTGGCAATCTGGGTGGCGAGACGCCCGAGATATTGATCCTTGGCGTCAACCAGGATCCACTCGTTGGTTATTTCATTCTTTTTTGGGACGTATGTTTTTTGCACGTCATCCTTCTCCAATATTTTGCCAGAAGCTTAGTTTGATGAACTCCTGGTCACTATTTTTATTTACTTATCCTCACTCACCCTCAGGCACTCTGCTTCGTAATGGACTTCCGCCAGGATCAGTCCCTGGGCAGGAGCCAGTCCATGCACCATGCGCTGGCCAGGTTTCTGGGGCTGACCATCACCGAGCTCTGGATGGGCATTGCTCTTGAGAGCATGTTCCAAATCAGTGATGCTCAGTCTGCCCTGGGCGATACTCACCTGCATGAAGACGATGCGCCGTACCATGTGGTACAAGAAAGCCTGGGCGGCGATATCGAAAACCAGGTAAGGTGCTTCTTCCTTCCAGTTCGCTTCATAGACCAACCGTACTGTGCTGCCTCCGGCTTGGGGCGGGGTGCCGAAAGCACCATAATCGTGAGTGCCAATGAGCGATTGGGCGGTTTCATTCAACCGGCTGATCTCAATTGCTGGCCAAATTCGCCAGGCATAGGGCTCAAGCAGCGGCTGGCGTACAGGTTCGATGTAAAGACGGTAGTTGTACCGCCGCCAGCTGGCATCGTGGCGGGGATGGAAACTCCGCCTGACTGCCCGGATTTCCCTGGCAACCACATCTGCTGGCAGATGAGCGTTCAACGCCGTCTGCAGTTCCTGTGAACCATGCTCCCAATCCAGATCGAAGGCGATCACCTGACCCGTAGCATGCACGCCAGTATCGGTACGCCCGGCTGCCAGGATCGATTTCCCCTGCCAGTTGAGCTTACGCAGGGCATTTTCAACCGCTGCCTGCACGCTTTGTGCGTGTGCCTGCCGCTGAAAGCCCTTGTAATGAGAGCCGTCGTAAGCGAGGATAACTTGGTAACGTTCCATGGATGGCTGACAGAGATCTGTCGTGAGGTGGTGTTCCCACCCGCCTCACTGCCATTGGTTTAAGGATCTATTCTTCGATTAGCTCGATTAGCACCATCTCTGCATTATCACCCAGGCGCGGACCCAGCTTATGAATGCGGGTATATCCGCCCAGGCGATCAGCATAACGGGGTGCAATATCATCAAAAAGCTTGGTGACTGCCTTCGGGTTGCTCAGCCTGGAAGCTGCCAACCGGCGGGCGTGCACCATCTTGGCATCGCCTTCCATGATGCCGTGTTTGGCCAGGGTGATCAGGCGTTCTGTTTGTCCACGCACTGCCAGGGCTTTAGCCTGGGTAGTTTCAATTCGCTCGTGTTCAAGGAGTTGCGCGATCAGGGTGCGGCGAAGTGCAGCGCGTACATCCTTCTTGCGGCCTAATTTTATTCCTGCTACTCGGTGTCGCATATCCAATTACTCCGCTTCGTCTTGAGGTTGATCTCGGAGATAGCCCTTCTCACGCATCTTCAAGCGCAATTCGTCGAGGCTTTTCTCACCAAAGTTCCGGATTGACATGACCGCTTCTTCACCCTTGTCGAGCAGTTCCAAGACTTCACCAACGGTGGTGATCCCGGTGCGCTTGAGGGAGTTGAATACCCGCACCGAGAGATCAAGGTTCTCGATTGGGGTTTCAATCATCTCACTAGTGAGATGATCCTCTTCGCTTGCTTCTTCCGTCAGGGAGGCCAGGGTTTCCTCACTTATTCCTGCCAGATGACGCAGGTGATCAATGAGGATCTTAGCTGAAGTGCTCAGGGCATGTTCCGGAGTGATGGTGCCATCAGTCCAGATCTCCAGGATTAATCTATCGTAATTCGTGCTTTGCCCAACACGGGCAGAGCTAACTTCCCAATTCACCCGCCGGATAGGGCTGTAGATGGCATCCACCGGCAGCTCACCAATGGGCAGGCGGCCCGTTCGATCGTCAGCAGGGGAATAGCCCCGGCCGCGTTCCACGGTCATATCAATTTCTAGGTTGGCTTTCGGGTCATCAACCGTGAACAGGTACAGCTCAGGGTTGACGACTTCGACATCCGGATTGGGCGATATATCTGCTGCGGTTACCGTGCCATCTCCCTGGACTGCCAGGTGGAGATGGGCGGAATCGACATCCAGTAAACGCATGCGCATTTGCTTGATCTGCAGCATCACGCGGATCACGTCCTCGCGTACACCCGGGATCTCGCTGAACTCGTGCTGTACGTCAGCGATGCGGATGGATGTCACTGCTACACCGTCCAAGGAGGACAGCAAGACACGCCGCAGGGCATTGCCCAGGGTGATGCCATAGCCATGTTCCAATGGACTGATGACGAACTTGCCGTAGTTGCGAGCTTCAGCTTCACGCTCGATCTTCGGCGTTACCATGTTACTTAGTCCTAACACAGTTCACCTCTTCCCCCGCGCCGGGATTATCTTGAGTAATACTCAACGATGAGTTGCTCGCCAAGGTTGGCATCGATTTCCGAACGCTCAGGCATGCGGACCACAGTGCCGGCCAGATCTTTGAGATCACGGCTCAGCCAGTTGGGTACATTGCGGTCCTCTGCCAGGTCTGCCAGCTCTTTGAAGTAGGTTCTCCTGCGTGAGCTGGGGCGGACGGAAACAACATCACCGATGGCAACGGTCATGGATGGGACGTCTGTACGCCGTCCATTGACAATGAAGTGTCCATGGGTCACCAGGAGACGGGCTTTCGCACGACTATCTGCGTATCCGAGGCGGTAAATTACATTATCCAACCGGCTCTCAAGGATCTGCAGCATGGTCAGACCGGTCAAGCCACGTCGTTTTAGCGCTGCAGCGTGGTAGCGGCGGAACTGGCGTTCCAGAACACCATACACGCGGCGGGCTTTTTGTTTGGCACGCAGCTGGCGTGCATAATCTGATTCTCGCTTACGGCGAAACTGGGCGCTCTTGCCGTGCAAACCGGGTGGATATCCACGCCGCTCGAACGAACATTTCGGTGTGTAGCACCGGGCACCCTTGAGGAACAGTTTTTCACCTTCTCGCCGGCACAATTTGCATACTGGCCCACGATACTTTGCCATAAATTCTTACCTCTTCCTTATGATTAATTCTAATTAAACACGGCGCTTTTTCGGAGGCCGGCATCCATTATGTGGTACAGGGGTCACATCGGTGATCGAAGTAACCTTCATGCCTGAAGTCTGTACGGCACGAATGGCATTCTCGCGACCAGGTCCAGGACCTTTGACGTAAATTTCCACTTCCTGCATCCCCAGAGCCTGGGCATTTTTCATCGCTACTTCAGCAGCCACACGGGCTGCATATGGGGTGCTCTTGCGAGAGCCCTTGAAGCCCGAGGCACCTGCAGAAGCGCTGGTGACTGCATTGCCTGATGTGTCGGTGATCGTGACGATCGTATTATTGAAAGTCGCCAGAATATGCACCTGTCCGGCTGACAGGAGACGCTTGGTCTTGCGGGTGGATTTTCGGCGTCCAGTTGATGAAGTTTGAGCCATATTACCTCGCTATTACCTTCTATTATTTCTTTGTTGCGCCACGCCGTCGACCGCGCCCGGCAACAGTCTTCTTAGGACCCTTGCGTGTGCGTGAGTTGGTACGGGTGCGCTGGCCTCGAACCGGCAGATTGCGCCGGTGGCGGAGACCACGGTAACTGCCAATCTCGATTAAGCGTTTGATGTTCATTTGAAGGCTCCGGCGAAGGTCACCTTCAACCTTATAGTTCTGGCCGATAAAATCGCGCAGAAGGCCAACTTCCGCATCGGTCAAATCTTTAACCCGGGTATCCGGATTCACACCGGTAGCCGTGAGGATATCTTGAGCGTGGGAATCCCCAATGCCAAAGATGTAAGTCAAGCCGACTTCAACCCGTTTATTACGTGGTAGATCAACACCTTCGATTCTTGCCATAAGTCCTATCCTTGTCGTTGCTTATGTTTGGGATTATCGCAAATGATATACAGGCGACCTTTGCGTTTAACGACCTTGCACTTAGAGCAACGTTTTCTAATTGACGAAGAAACTTTCATAAATAGTACTCCTAACGATTGCCAAGTAGTTCCGTGAAGCCAAAGCGTTGATTATACCTGACCATGCACATAGCGTCCAGTACCAGTTACGGCAAGGTCAGTATGAGAGGCTCTCCATCCGTAATTGCAACGGAGTGCTCCCAATGAGCGGTGAGGGTGCCATCGGCGGAGACGACCGTCCATTGATCTGCCAGGACGCGCGTCTGGGAGGTGCCGACCAGTACCATCGGTTCGAGGGCGATGGTCATGCCTTGGCGGAGCAGCTGGCCTCGTCCAGGGGTACCGTAATTAGGCACCTGGGGGCCTTCATGCATCTGCCTGCCAACGCCATGACCGGTATATTCTCGAGTGACGTAAAAACCTGCCTTTTCCACAAATTCCTGGATGGCGGCTGAGACATCACCAACCCGGTTATCAGCCCGCATTTTGCGAATACCTACATAGAGAGCCTGCTCCGTAACTTCGATCAGCCGTTGGGCTACGGGGGAAAGCTCGCCAACACCAACGGTGATGGCTGAATCTCCCACAAAACCCTCGAAGGTTGAGCCGCAATCTATGGAGATGATATCGCCCGCTTGCAACTTGCGCTTGCCAGGTATGCCATGGACCAGCTGTTCATTGATACTGGCACAGATTGACGCCGGGTAGGGGTACGGGCCTTGATATCCCTTGAAGGTAGGGATAGCTCCATGCTTCCGGATCACTTCTTCCGCGGCTGCATCCAGCTCTGCGGTCGTGACCCCTGGACGGATCAACTGGCGAACAGCTTCCAAAGCCCGTGCATTGATGCGACCTGCTTCACGCAGCGCAGCGATTTCCTGGGGGCTTTTAATCACAATGTTACGTTCCCAACTCATTACGTTAATTTCCTTCTAACGCCACGAGCAAGTCTTTGGATACCTGCTCAATTGGTTTCTTACCATCTATTTCAACAAGCACACCGTGCTTTTGATAATAGTCAATTAATGGCTGAGTCTGTTCGAGATAGACGCGAATGCGACGTTTCACGGTATCAGATTTATCATCTTCGCGTTGATACAACTCAGAACCATCGAAATCACATATCCCAGCCTGTTTTGGGGGATTGTGTTTTTCATGAAATACATGTCCAACCTGACGGCACGTCCAGCGGCCTGTCAGACGCTCAATCAACACATCTTCAGGCACGCAGATGTATGGTACATGCTCAACCTGCCCACCGATTTCAACCAACATGGCTGCCAGAGCATCGGCCTGGATAGGTGTGCGTGGAAAGCCATCCAACAGAGCTCCATTGGAGCAATCGGGGCGTGATAAGCGTTCCTTGATCATGGCAATCGTCACGTCATCAGGCACAAGCTCGCCTTTGTTAATGTACACAGCAGCCATTTTTCCCAGCTCGGTCTGGTTCTTTAAGTTTTCCCTGAAGATATCTCCCGAAGAGATGTGCGGTAGGTTCAACCGGGCTGAAATCGCTTCAGCTTGTGTACCTTTCCCCGCACCAGGGGGACCGAGAAGGACAATGTACCTGGACATGCTGCCTGCTTACCTCACCAGCAACGAGTCATCATAGCCGTGCAGCTTGAGGTCCGCATCGATGTTGAAGAACACATCGCGTACCACACCAACCACGATCAGCAGACCGGATGAGGAAGTGAGCAGCAAACCGGTGTTCTTACCCCATGGCACGACCAGGCCAACCAACCAGGGAAGTACGGCGATCACTCCCAGGAACACAGCACCGGGCAGGGTGATGCGACGCAGCACACGCGTCAGGTACTTCTGGGTAGGGGCGCCACGTGCCACACCGGGGATCTGGGCTCCGACTTTCTTCAGGTTTTCTCCGTAGTTCTGCTGGGCAAACAGCACGTCTGTATAGAAGAAGGAGAAGAATACCACCATGAAGAAGTACATGATCCAATAGCCATTGCCAGTGCCACCGAACAGATTAACGATACTGTTGGCGAAACTAGCAATCGTCGTATTTTTGGAAGCGGTAAAGAAACTGGCGATGATGGACGGGAAAGTCAATAACGACTGGGCGAAGATGATGGGGATCATTCCGGCCATATTGACCATCAGGGGTAATGTGCCTTTCACCGGCATGGACATGCGAGCACCCATCCGGCGCCCAGGATACATGACCGGCACATTACGCCGACCTTGCTGGACGACCACGATGGCAAAGATGGTGATGGCGCTCAAAACCAGCATGAAGAACAGGCCGATCCAACGCGTGGTTTGATCAGCGTAGATGCCCTGGATCGTCGCCGGAATACGGGCAACGATGCCTGCAAAGATGATCAGCGAGAGTCCCTGGTTTCGTAGACCAAACTCAGAGATCAGCTCTCCCAGCCAGATGGCAAACATGGTTCCAGCGGTCATACTGACCACGATCGTCAGCGATGGTAGCAAATTGCTGAACCCGAAATTGGCGATCACTGGGGATAGACCAATCTGGACGGCAGAGTTATTGAATATGTTCACCTGACCGATGGCTTGCAAGGCTGCCATAGGTACCGCCAGATAGTATGTCCATCGCTCCTGCCACTTCTGGCCTTCGCGTGGGTCTTCCTCCATACGCTTCTGCCAGGAAGGGATGATGGGAGTGAGTAGCTGCAGGATAATTTGGGCGGTGATATACGGATAGACACCCATAGCCAGGACCGAGAAGCGGGAGACTGTACCGCCAGACAACAAGTCCAGGATATTAATCAAGTTCCCTGCTGCGCCACCAGAAGCCAGGATCTGGGCCATCACATCTTTATTGGCGCCAGGGACAGGCACGTGGCAGGCTAAACGATAGATAGCCAACAGCAAGAGAGTGATTAACAGCTTCCTACGGATATCATGTGCTGACCATAGATAACGCCAGGCAGACCGCTTCATCTCATAAGCTCCTTATCATCAACCTTACGATTTAATGATCTCTACGCTACCACCAGCAGCTTCAACCTTCGCCTTTGCACCGGCAGTGATGCGGTGAACATTGAATTTCAAAGCCGTTTTGATCTCACCACGGCCCATGATGACAACCGGATTGGCAGGGTTGCGTAAAAGCTGAGCTTCAGCAAGCGAGCCAGGATTTATTTCAGTTCCAGCTGGGAATTTAACCAGCTGATCCAGGTTGATTTCGTTGTACTCAGTCTGGTTGACTGGGGTGAAACCTTCGCCACGTTTGAACGGCAGGCGGCGGTAAAAAGGCAGGTTGCCACCCTGGTTGTACAGGCGTACCGGTTTTCCAGCGCGTGCGCCTTGGCCCTTGGTACCCCGTCCAGCAGTCTTCCCACGGCGTCCAGATGTGCCGCGTCCAACGCGGATGCCTTTCTTTTTTGACCCATCCTGAGGTTTTAGATCATGTAGTTTCATTTATACTTCCTCCACCACGACCAAATGGGCAACCTTGTACAGCATACCTCTGAGGGTAGGTGTATCAACGTGTTCCACGGTCTGGTGTAAATGCTTGAACCCCAAAGCCTTTACTGCGGCTTTATGTTCTTTGGAATACCCAATCGCGCTGTGGACTAATGTGACTCGGACGATTTTTTCCTTGGGAGCTTTCTTTTCAGGCATTTTTCCTCCGATCCCAGAAGGGTGTCACATCCTTGATGTCTTTTCCACGGCGGGCAGCTTCTTCTTTGGGAGATTTCAACGAATCCAAGGCTTGCATGGTGGCGTAAACCACATTCAACAGGTTGCTGCTCCGCAGACTTTTGGTCAGGATATCATGGACACCCGCGGCTTCAAGGACGGCACGCACACCACCAGCGGCGATTACACCTGTTCCCGGGGAAGCCGGCTTGAGCAGCACTTCGGCACCGCTCACCCGCCCGAGCACCTCGTGTGGAATGGTCCTGCCAAAAAGCCAGACTTTGTGCATATTGCGATGGGCCTTCTCGGAGGCTTTACGCATCGCATCTGGGACGGTATTGGCTTTACCTACACCGATCCCCACGCTGCCATTGTTATCTCCAACGACCACAGTGACCCGGAAAGAGAAACGGCGCCCACCCTGGACGACTTTGGCCACACGCCCGATCTCGATCACGCGCTCGTCGTATTCTTGTAGTTCGTATTCTGCAGTTGGATAGTCTGTCATACTTTTCTCCATATGCGAAGGGATTAGAACTTCAGGCCGCCCTCGCGCGCACCTTCTGCCAATGCTTTGACACGCCCGATGTACTTGTAACCACCCCGATCGAATGCAACGACCTGGATGCCCTTATTGACGGCGCGTTCAGCCAATGTTTTACCAACCAGGCGTGCCTTTTCGGCTTGCTTCAGCCCCTTCACCTGTTCGCGTAGCGCTGGATCAATCGTGGAGGCAGACGCCAGGGTGTTCCCCGCCACGTCATCGATGACCTGGGCATAGATGCCGCTCAGGCTGCGAAATACACTCAAGCGCGGTCGTTCGGGGGTGCCGATTACCGACTGGCGTACGCGTGTATGGCGGCGGTTGCGTGCTGCAGAACGTGTTTTTTGATTGCTTGCCATAATCTTATCCCTTACCAGATTTCCCAGCCTTGCGGCGGATCTTCTCATCCAAATATTTAATACCCTTGCCGAGGTATGGTTCAGGTGGGCGTTGTTTGCGTATGAAATCTGCCAGCTGACCAACCTGTTGCTTATCCGGGCCTAGTACCTTGATCTGGCGCGTTTTTGCATCGGTCTCAAAGGTAATTCCATCAGGAGGCTCAACGACAATGGGGTGGGAATAACCCAGGTTCATCACCAGGTTCTTCCCCTGTACTTCTGCTCGATATCCAACACCGTTGATCTCTAAAATCTTCTGAAAGCCAGTGCTGACACCCGTAACCATATTATTAATCAGGGCACGCGTGGTGCCATGCAGGGCACGATGTGCCCTGGCATCGGAAGGACGTTTTACATTAATGACGCCATTTTCCAGGGCGAATGACACATCCGCAGGGAATGTGTATTCAAGGTTGCCTTTTGGGCCTTTTACCTTGATATTGTTGCCCTGGATGGTCACCTCCACCTGGGGAGGAACCGTTATTGGCAGACGACCTATTCTTGACATCCCGGCCTCCTTACCAAACCTTGCACAGGATCTCGCCGCCAACACCAAGCTGGCGAGCGCGCTGGCCGGTCATGACGCCTTTCGGCGTGGACAGGATGGCGACACCCATCCCGGAGAGCACATAGGGGATCTCCTGCTTTCCAGTATAGACCCGGCCTCCGGGGCGGCTGATGCGCTCCAGACCTGTGATGACTGCACGACGCTCACGGCGTTCGCCCACGTATTTCAAGCGAATGCGTAAGACCTTTTGTGCAGGTCGCTTTGAATCATCAACAACTTCATAACCACTGATATAGCCTTCTTCCTTCAAGATCTGCGCAATGGCAGATTTCATTTTAGAATTTGGCAGAGCTACAGTGGTGTGTTCAGCCAACACAGCATTGCGAATGCGTGTGAGCATATCAGAGATTGGATCTGAAACAGACATGTTCTTTTCCTCCGCCCGTTACCAGGATGACTTCACAACGCCAGGGATTTTGCCTTCAAGGGCCTGTTCGCGAAAACAGATACGACACATCCCAAAACGGCGGATATAACCACGCGGGCGTCCACAAATTTTGCAGCGATTGCGCACACGGGTAGGATATTTCCGGCGCATTTCACGGTATTTCATGCAAGTTTTCGCCATTAGTTTCCTTCCTTCCGAAACGGCATGCCTAGCATTTGAAGCAGCTGCCTGGATTCGTCATCATTACGCGCTGTCGTAACAATGGATATTTCCAAACCGCGTAATTTATCAATCTTGTCATACTCGATCTCTGGGAACACCAGCTGTTCGCGCAGCCCGAGCGTATAATTGCCACGGCCATCAAAGGCATTGGGTGAAATACCACGAAAATCACGCACGCGGGGCAGGGCGACATTCATCAGCCGATCTAGGAATGACCACATTCTGTCGCCGCGTAAAGTAACTTTTACGCCGATCTGGCGGCCTTCGCGCAGCTTGAAGTTGGCGATGCTTTTCTTGGCTTTTGTGATGATCGGCTTCTGACCGGTGATCAGCTGCAAGTCTGCTACTGCCGCTTCGAGCGCCTTGGCATTATCCAGGGCTTCACCCACACCGATATTCACCACCACTTTAGTGACGCGCGGGATCTGCATAACGTTATCTGTGCCGATCGCCATCTCGAGGGCAGGTGCAATTTCATTCTGATATCGTTCTTTTAAATAATGAGTCATCGTATCGCTCCACAATGGTGATTATTCAATCACCGCCCCACAATTCTTGCAGATGCGCTTGCTCTCGTCATCTTCTCGCTGGATACCAACGCGCACCGGGTTATCGCACTTGGGGCAAACTAACATGACATTGCCGATGGCAATGGGACCTTCAAATTCGATGATCCCGGGTTTAAGAGTGCGGCCCTGGGATTGAACCTGCTTCTGGTGTTTCTTGCGTACATTGATGCCAGCAATGACCACCTTGCCTTCATCTGGAAGGACTTTGATCACCTTGCCGCGCCTGCCTTTATCAGCTTCACGGCCGCTGATCACTTCAACGGTATCGTCTTTACGAATTTTTACTCTCACAGCTTATACTCCTGCACCAAACCCGTTAAAGGACCTCTGGTGCCAATGATACGATTCGCATAAATCCTTTTTCTCGCAGCTCACGTGCCACAGGGCCGAAGATGCGGGTGCCTTTGGGGTTTTGCCCATCGGTGTCCAGGATGACTGCAGCATTATCGTCGAAGCGAATATAGGAACCATCATCCCGGCGCCACTCCTTGGCACAGCGCACGATCACAGCCTTAACTACTTCGCTTTTCTTGACACTGCCCTGCGGAGAGGCTTCCTGGATCGCGCCGACCACAATGTCACCCACGCGACCATAGCGACGCCTTGACCCGCCCATGACGTGGATCACGAGCAGGGAACGCCCGCCGGTATTATCTGCAACCTTGACCACGGTCTCTTGTTGGATCATGGCTATGCCTCCGGGCTACTCTCACCACCACCAACCGAGTGCCGTAGGATTTGTTCAACAACCCAGCACTTGTTCTTGGAGATAGGGCGGCTTTCAACAATTTGGACTTGATCTCCAACCTGGCAACCCAGCTCATCATGAGCCATCACGCGCTTGCGGCTGTTGACCACTTTTTTGTAGAGAGGATGGCGGTAAGTTCGTGAAATCTCCACTACCACCGTCTTCTGCATGGCATTACTGGTTACAAAACCAATGATTCGTCGGCGATTATTCATGGTTCTCCTCGCTTTCAGGATTTCGCTGGCGCTCATTTAAAACGGTTGCCAGACGGGCAATGATGCGCCGGGTCTGGCGCAGGCGGGTGAAGTCACTCAGCTCACCTGAGGTTAGCTGGAAGCGCAGCTTCATCAGCTCTTCCCGGGTATCGTTGAGCTTGGCTTCGAGGGCCTCGGTGGATAAATTTCTGACCTCGTGAATTTTCATTGTTCACCTCCGGCAACACGGTCGTGGCGACCGACAACTTTAGTCTTAATCGCCAGCTTGAATTGTGCCAGACGTAAAGCTTGACGGGCCTCATCTTCTGGGAGCCCACCACCAACCTCAAACATGACGCGTCCCGGTTTGACCACTGCTACCCAGTATTCGACATTTCCCTTGCCTTTACCCATGCGGGTTTCGGCAGGTTTCTGGGTGTAGGGCTTGTCGGGGAAGATGCGGATCCACACCTTACCGCGCCGCTTCAGGGCGTGCATGATCGCCCGACGGGCAGCTTCGATCTGTCGCGCAGTGACCCAACCGGGTTCCAGAGCTTGCAGGCCGAAGTCTCCAAAATGGACGTCAGCGCCGCGCAGCTCGGTGCCCTTCATGCGACCGCGCATTTGCTTGCGATACTTTACTCTTTTAGGCATGAGCATGGTAAATACCCTCACTACTCACTTACGTATACACCCTCAGTCGATTCAACCTGCTCTTCGACCGTCGGCAATAATTCACCACGATAAATCCAAACCTTGACACCGATGCGACCATAAGTGGTCAGTGCCTGGGTCTGGTGATAATCAATGTCGGCACGCAGGGTGGCGCGCGGTACACGACCTTCACGCATATTCACCACACGTGCCATTTCTGCTCCGCTCAGGCGACCACCGACTTCCACGCGGATGCCTTCAGCACCCTGGCGAATGGCCTGCTGGATGGCGCGCTTCATGGCGCGCTGGTAGCTGATGCGCCGTTCAAGCTGTTCGGCGATATTGTGTGCCACCAGGTAGGCATCCAGATCAGGGCTCTTGATCTCCTTGATCTCCAGATCGATCTTCTTGCCGACGATGGCTTCCAGGTGTTGGCGTAGGATCTTGACGCTCTCACCTTTGCGGCCGATCAGCACACCGGGTTTAGCGGTGTTGACGACAATTTTTACCTTCCCAGGGAAGCGCTCAATCTCGATGCGCGATACTCCAGCACGGGAAGCTTCCTTGCGGACCAGGTTACGTAGCTCGAAATCCTGGTGCAGCTGGTCGACGTATTCCTTACCTTCGGCGTACCAGCGCCCTTCCCAGGTTTTGTTGATCTTAAGGCGAAAGCCAATCGGATTTACTTTGCGACCCATAAAAGCTCCTACTTTCCTTCCCGCTCACGCAGGATGACGGTTAGATGAGATGAGCGACGTAACCAGGGCATAAATCTGCCGCGCGGGCCAAAACGGCGCCATTTGCGGGTGGGTGCTTCATCAGCATAAATTCGGTATACGAACAGGTCATCACGGCTGACGCCGAAATTTTCTTCGGCGTTGGCGACAGCTGATGCAAGTAGCTTGGAAACTGGCCGGGCTGCGTAATTCGGCATGAATTTCAACATGGTCATGGCCTGGACAACATCCTTGCCGCGTACAGCATCCACCACAAGGCGGGCCTTCTGGGCAGAGATATTGGTATCCATGGCCTGGGCGCGAATATCATGGGAAGGCATGGATTATTCCCCTTTCTTCACTTTCTTTTCAGCAGTCACATGACCGCGAAAAGTGCGGGTGGGGGCAAACTCACCCAGGCGATGCCCTACCATATTCTCGGTGATGTAGATGGGTACATGCCGACGACCGTCATGGACTGCCACGGTATGCCCAACCATCTGCGGGAAGATGGTGCTGGCGCGACTCCAGGTGCGGATGACTTTCTTCTCGCCACGTTCGTTCATGGCTTCAATTTTCTTGAGTAATTTCGGTGCCACAAAGGGCCCTTTTTTCAGAGATCGTCCCATATTCTCGACTCCTGGTTACGATGGACTACCTGCGGCTCTTGCCGCGCTTGCGGATAATATATTGATCCGACAATTTATTACGACGGGTCTTATAACCTCGGGTTGGCCGACCCCACGGGCTCTTCGGGCCGGGCATACCAGTAGGTTGGCGTCCTTCACCACCACCATGGGGGTGATCGCGGGGGCTCATGGCTGTGCCACGCACGGTTGGACGGATGCCCATATTACGCTTGCGACCAGCTTTGCCGAGTTTGATATTACTGTGATCCAGGTTACCGACCTGCCCAACGGTGGCAAAGCAAGTCTGGCGGATCAGGCGGACTTCGCCTGATGGCATGCGGATCTGGGCAAAGTCACCTTCTTTAGCCAACAGTTGAGCAGCTCCACCGGCTGATCGGACAAGCTGACCACCCCGGCCTTCTTTTAGCTCAAGATTGTGGATGAGCGTACCAACCGGGATATTGGCAATCGGCAAGCTGTTACCGGGTCTCACTTCAGCAGTAGGACCTGACATGACCACATCACCAACCTTCAGATCAAGGGGAGCGATGATATAACGCTTCTCGCCATCGGTATAGAACAACAATGCCAGGCGGGCGGTGCGGTTTGGATCGTATTCAATCGCAGACACTTTGGCAGGAATGCCAAATTTCTCGCGTTTGAAATCAACAATGCGGATGTGCCTGCGGTTGCCACCACCACGATGGCGAACTGACACACGGCCAGTGGTGTCACGACCAGCATGCTTGTGCTTGTCGATGATCAACGACCGCTCGGGTGTGGATTTAGTAATTTCTTCAAATGAATAACCGGTCATTCCGCGCAGGGAGGGAGTTACCGGCTTATATTTCTTTACGGCCATTACTTAACTCCTTCAAACATATCAATGGTGTCACCGGTTGCCAGCGTGATAATGGCTTTCTTGTAACCACTGCGGCGAACCATCACACGGCGGCTTTTCCACCGGCGGGTGCGCTTGGGGGATACATTAATTAGATTTACCCGTATAACTTCCACATCAAAAAGGGTTTCGACTGCATCCTTGATTAATCCCTTGGTTGCATCGCTGGTAACCTCGAATGTGTACTGGTGCAGGTTGGCATTCTGAAAGTTCGACTTCTCAGTGACAATTGGTCGGCGCAGGACATCGTAGATTGTGGTCATGAATGACTCCTGTCTACCCTAAATGGGCTGCGATGACATCCAGCGATTGCACAGGTAGGACGATCTTGTCATAACTGAGCAGGTCGCGAATGTTCAAATAATTTGCCAGCATAGTTTTCGTATCTGCCAGATTGCTGGCTGAGCGGATGATGGTTTCGTAGGCTGGGTTTTTCTCGGGGATGAGGATGACCGCGGTTTCACTGCCAACCAGCTTTGTCATCACCTGGGCCATCAGCTTTGTCTTGGGTTCAACCAGGGATAACTCGTCCACCACCACAATGGCTTTTTCGGAAGCCCGGACAGAAAGCGCTGAGCGCAAGGCTGCCTGGCGCATCTTGCGTGGCATGGGTAAGGAATAATCGCGGGGTTTCGGGGTGTGAACTTTACCGCCACCTACCCACTGGGCGGCACGAGTTGATCCCTGGCGTGCCCGACCAGTGCCTTTTTGCTTCCAGGGCTTCTTGCCACCGCCTGAAACCTCGCTGCGAGTCTTCGTGCTGTGGGTTCCAAGGCGAGCATTGGCCATCTGCCGTACGAATGCCTGATGCATCAAATCAATGTTAATTGGGGCTTCAAAAATCTGCGCCGGAAGCTCGACCGTGCGGATTTTTTCACCTTCCATGTTTACGACATCAACTTCCATAATCTTATTCTCCACAGAAAAGAGGACCAGAGCCGCAATCGGGCTACTGCTTCCGGGTTTCCTTGATTTCCACAATGCTGCCCCTGGCACCGGGTACAGCGCCATTGACGCCAATCAGGTTGCGTTCCTTATCCACCAGAACAACCTTGAGGTTTTGGGTGGTGATCCGGCGATTGCCCATATGACCAGGACCACGGGCACCCTTATACACACGACCTGGGGTGGTAGTGGAACCGCGTGAACCAGGAGCGCGCTCACGATCGGATGTACCATGGGTCTTATGATGACCTTTGAAATGATAGCGTTTCACACCACCCTGGAAACCACGTCCTTTACTGGTGCCGACGATGTCAACAAATTCACCAGTTGAGAAAACCTGGTCCACAATGATTTGATTACCTTCAGAAACTTCGGGATTTTTTACACGAAATTCGCGTAAAAAGCGTAAAGGGGGGAGGGAGTTGCGTTTGAGGTGTCCCAACTCGCCACCGGTCAGGGTCTTTGGCCTCACTTCATCAAAACCCAGCTGTACTGCTGAGTAGCCATCTTTATCGGGGAGGCGAACCTGTGTAACGTAGCACGGCCCAGCTTCGATGAGAGTGACCGGTAACGCCCGGCCTTCTACGAAAATCTGGGTCATGCCAATTTTCTTTCCAATTAGCCCTTTTAACATCTCGGTTTTCTCCTAACTTACATAATTATTCGGGACTGTCAGCCTGGGCATGGCTGCATCATCCCTGACCGCAGTGCAGTCAACCGGTCCACCGTGGAGCATCGGGTATGTGCGCTCGCGTGTAGAACCGCTCTTACACTGCCACCATCGTGCAGCGGGCGTGTTGGAGAACTTATTTGTGCTCACCAACTTGCACCCGCCGTTGAAGGCGGTAATCCTAAATTTTTATTTCAATGTCCACACCCGCCGGAAGGTTCAATCGCATGAGCATATCAATGGTCTTGGAATCTGGATCCAGGACATCGATCAATCGGTTATGTGTGCGGATTTCAAAATGCTCGTGTGAATCTTTATCGATGAATGTCGAGCGCCGAATTGTAAACCTTTCTTTCTTAGTTGGCAAGGGTACAGGACCAACTACTCTGGCACCCGTGCGCTCAGCGGTCTCAACGATGCGTTTCGCAGATTGATCCAGCACGCGGTGATCATAAGCCTTTAGACGAATACGGATTTTTTGTTTTGCCATGTTTTTTATTCCAATAATTCTAAGTTATGCGATGATCTTGGTGATCACACCTGCGCCGACGGTCAGGCCGCCTTCACGGATGGCGAACTTGGAGCCTTGCTCCAACGCCACCGGCACGATCAGCTCCACTTCCAGGTTCACATTGTCGCCCGGCATCACCATCTC